>CAIJLM010000152.1 GCA_903821495.1 uncultured Chthonomonas sp.
CCTCTCCTTCGTAAGGAGAGGAGTTTTACTGCCGCTAATGAGATAACGATCCGGCGTCAAAATTTGCCACGGTATGACACACGTGAATAGCGCGGCAAACCTATTAACCTTATACCGCGAGATAGCCTCTCCTTAGCGAAGGAGAGGCTATCGGAGTACTCGGAGGACAACACGGAAGCCGCAAGTACTGTCCCATTTGGTAGGGTTGTCAAATAGGCGACCGCCGCAACGGAAGAAGTCATTGGGACCGGGGATGTACCAAGAACCGCCGCGACGGGCTCTCCACTCTGTCACAGTTACATTCACTGGATTTATCACTTGCGACAACTTGTTCTCCCAAAACTTATCATCGTACCAGTCCAAGCACCACTGCCAAACGTTTCCCGCCATATCCGTACAACCCGCAGGGCTTACCCCGTACTTACCTACGGCTGTTGTTCCTCCCGCATCCCCGACCTTCTCTTTACTACACCACAACTTACTACTGTCAAACGTATCGCCCCAAGGATACTTCCTTCCCTCCGTTCCTCGCGCCGCGCGCTCCCACTGCGCCTCGCTTGGTAAATCACCACCCGCCCACTGAGCGTAGGCGCGTGCCTCCTCCCATGTCACATTCACAATAGGGTGGTCTTTCTTACTCCAGTTCGGGTTGAAACTGGGATGCTTCGGCATTTTCTTGCGCTCCGCCTTGCAGTACGCTGCGTACTGCTCCACCGTCACTACGTTTTTGTAGATGGCGTAGTCTGTCAGTTCCACGGTCTGCCGGGGGTTATTATAGCTTTGGTCATAATCGCCCATCAAAAACTTACCAGCAGGAATAAGAACCATCTCCGCGCCATCCTTTGGGTTCTTCTTCGTTATCGCCGCGGACGTTTCTGTTTTAGGGGCTACTTCCGGCGGAACGGGCGATAACCGCCCTTGTGCAAAAACAAGTGGCTTTTCTGTCTTAGCGGCTTCTGGAGGCGTAACCCCCTTGTTATCGCTGGATGTTTTCGTACACCCCAACAAACTGCCTATTACGAAGATGCCCAACAGGGCGACCTGCGCCGCAAACCCTGCTTTCTGAATAAGGCTACGCATATCTCCTCCTTCTGGCTCACATGGTTAAATTCATCTCACCCCGCCTCTCCTTCGTAAGGAGAGGAGTCTTCCTGCCGCTAATGAGATAACGGGACTAACCTTACGCCTTCGCGCCACAAGAGCCTCTCCTTTGCGAAGGAGAGGGTTAGGGTGAGGTTATGTGAGGGGCGAGGTTCTACCCGTTGTCCTTAGCAAACTCGTGGATATACGCCGCCAGCGCCTCGCAACCCTCTTTCGGGAAGGCGTTGTAGACGGAGGCGCGGAAGCCGCCAACCGAGCGGTGTCCCTTGAGACCGTCCATGTCGCGCTCCTGCGCCCCTGCAAGGAACGCTTTTTCGAGGTCGGCGTTCTTGATGCGGAAGGTGATGTTCATTAGAGAGCGGTCAGCCTTCACGGTGACGGCGGGGTCGTAGAAGTCGGGATGCGCGTCCAGTGCGTCGTAGATGGCTCCCGCTTTCGCTTCGTTATGCGCCTGCATAGCGGCGACTCCGCCCTGCGCCTCAATCCACTTCAACACCTCGCCCACCACGAAAATCGGAAACACGGGAGGCGTGTTATAGAGCGAGTCGGCTTTCGCGTGGGTTTTGTAGGAGAGAATAGCTGGAATATCGTCGGTGGCGGTAGCGAGGTACGATTTGCGAACCACAACAATCGTAACGCCTGCGGGCCCCGCGTTCTTCTGCGCCCCCGCATAGATAAGGTCGAACTGCGAATGGTCGCGGTCGATGGCGAAGATGTCGGAGGACATATCCACGATGAGCGGAACGCCGTTCGTGTTCGGCGAAGACTTGAATTCAGTTCCCTCAATGGTGTTATTAGAGGTAAAGTGAACGTACTTCGCGGTCGGCGTGAGGTTTAGGGCGGTAGGCAGACAGGCGTATTTCTCGCCCTCCGAAGACCCCGCGACGTTGACCGCGCCGAAGCGTTTCGCCTCGCCAATCGCCTTCTTGCTCCACTCCCCTGTGTGAATGTAGTCGGCGGTATCGTCCTTACCTAAAAAGTTCATGGGGACTTGCGCGAACTGCATACTCGCGCCGCCGCCCAGAAAGAGGACGCTATACTCGTCGGCGGAAATCCCCAACACGCTCAAGAGGCGGGCTTGCGCTCCAAAATGCACCGCCTCGTAGTCCTTACCACGATGGCTGACTTCCAGGAGAGACATTCCTGAACCGTTAAACTCCACAACGGCGCTCCCTGCGGCTTCCAAAACGGGGATGGGTAGTATCGCAGGACCTGCGCTAAAGTTGTAAATCCTTCTCAATTTGTATGTATCGCTTTCTTCTAAATTTTGCGCTGAAACAGGCGCTATCTTTTGAGACTCAGGTCTCTTGTGGCATCGGTTTGAGTATGCAAATTATACCTTATAATCGCCTGGGGGGGCAGGTTACGAAAGTTAGGTAAGAGTTCACTCTTCTGGGAATTAACCGCGAAACACGCGAAAGGACGCGAAAAAATCTTTTCTGCACGTGATTTCGTCCATTCAGCACCTTATAAATGTGGCGTTCGCAATCTATTTAGCGTTCTGAACGCTGGATTGAGTTTGAGAGAAGACTTATGTAAGAAGGAGACTACACGCTCATGACTAAAGCGACCCAAGAGATAGAGAGAGCGTCCGAGCCTACTCAAAATGTCTCTCAGGAGCCAATCGACCTACTCCTAAAACGTCTGGGGAGTTCTGAAAACGGTTTGACCTCTCAGGAGGCGCAGAAACGGCTAATCAGAGACGGCGCGAATGAACCCGCGCCTACGCATGGCTTGGGCGGCGCAGTTCAAATCCTCCGCTTCTTCCTGAACCCTCTGGTCATTATTCTGCTTGTCGCAAGCGCTGTCTCTGCAAAAATGGGCGATGTGGTGAGCGCCGTATTTATTGTCGGTATCGTTTTCGTTAGCGTCGCGCTCAACTTCGTGCAGACCTTTCACTCCCAACGAGCGGCGGATAAACTGCGCGACGGGGTCGCCCCAACCGCCTCTGTAAAGCGCGATGGAGAGTGGCGCGATATAAAACGGCGCGAAATTGTGACGGGCGATATAGTACGACTGGCGGCGGGAGACCTAACGCCCGCGGATGCGCGTATCATCGAGTCCCGCGACCTCCACATTCAGCAAGCCGCGCTTACGGGCGAATCCATGCCCGTAGAAAAAGAGGCGAACACGCCAAAGACCGCTCCCGCCACGCTTACCGAATCCGAGAACCTTGTCTTTTTAGGAACGTCGGCGGTGAGCGGCGCGGCGACAGCGGTGGTATTCGCAACAGGGCGAAATACAGCGTTCGGCGACATTGCGGCGCGGCTTACAAAGCGTCCGCCTGAGACCGAGTTCGAGCGCGGTACGCGAAAATTCGGAATGCTCATCATGCAGACGGTCTTCGTTCTCGTGATGTTTATTATGACGTTCCGAATCGCGCTCAAGCGAGACCCAATGGAGGCGCTTCTCTTCTCCGTCGCTCTCGCGGTGGGCTTGACCCCTGAGTTTCTCCCCATGATTATTACAGTCACGCTGGGGCAAGGAGCTATTCGCATGGCGCGGAAATAGGTGATAGTAAAGCATCTCGCCGCCCTGCAAAACTTTGGGAGCATGGACATTCTCTGTAGCGACAAGACAGGCACGCTCACCACGGGAGATATGATTCTCGACAAATACGTGGATACCGCCGGAGCCGTATTAGAGCGCGTCCTGTTTTTAGGGTATCTCAACAGCTATCACGAAACAGGGATTCGTAGCCCTCTCGATACCGCTATCCTCGCGCACAAAACTCTGGACATAACCGCATACACAAAACTGGATGAGATTCCCTTCGATTTCGAGAGGCGGCGGCTCTCCGTCGTCGTAGCGCAAGGCGACAAGCGCCTTCTTATCACAAAAGGCGCGCCGGAGGGTGTTCTCCCCCTCTCTACGCAGTTTGAAGCGGAGGGACAACGCCACCCGATGGACAGCGACGCAATGGAGCGGTGCAAGAAAACCTATCAGGAGCTTAGTAGCGCAGGGTATCGCGTTCTTGCAGTAGCCTATAGAGACGCGGAGGTTCAGAGCGCCTATCGCGCACAAGACGAGCGAGACCTAACTTTAGTCGGCTTTCTAGCCTTCATCGACCCGCCGCTAGAGGGGGTTGTAGAGGTGGTCAACTCGTTAAAGCGCGACGGCGTGACGCTGAAAATCCTCACTGGGGATAACGAACTGGTCACGCGGCATATCTGCGAACAGGTGGGCTTGGAGGTTGGCGACATTGTGATGGGAGACGATATTCAGCGTATGAGCGATACGGCGCTCGCCCATGTCGCGGAGAACAGCGCCGTGTTCGCCCGCGTCTCTCCCGCTCAAAAGAATCGCATTCTTATCGCCTTGAAAAACCGTCAGCACGTCGTTGGCTATATCGGCGATGGTATCAACGACGCGCCCTCGCTTCACGCCGCCGATGTCGGTATCTCCGTCTCCTCTGCAGTAGACGTGGCGAAGGACGCGGCGGAGATTATCCTAATGGAGCGTAGCCTTGAGGTTCTGCATCACGGAATTCTCGAAGGGCGCAAGGCGTTCGGCAATGTGATGAAGTATCTCTTGATGGGTACGAGTTCTAACTTTGGCAATATGTTCAGCATGGCGGGAGCCTCGCTCATTCTTCCCTTTTTGCCAATGCTACCCACCCAGATACTTCTCAACAACTTCCTGTACGATTTGGCGCAGATAACTATCCCCACCGACAACGTAGACGCAAGCTATATTAACAGACCGCGCCGCTGGGACATAGGCGTAATTCGTAACTTTATGCTCGTGATAGGGCCCCTGAGTTCCCTCTACGATTTCCTGACGTTCTACGCCCTTTTGAAGATTTTCCACGCCTCCCCAACGCTCTTTCATACCGGCTGGTTTGTGGAATCGCTAGCGACGCAGACCTTAGTGCTATTTGTTATTCGCACGACGGGCAGTCCGTTCAAAAGCAAGCCAAGCGTTCCGCTCACAGTGACAACGGTCTTAATTGTCTTAATAGGTATTCTACTGCCGTACACTCCATTCGCCGCAACGCTCGGTTTTGCGCCCTTGCCGCTAGGGTTCTTCGTCTTTCTGTTCTTTGTGGTTGGAACCTATCTACTACTGGTGGAGGTCGTTAAACGGTGGCTAATGCGCCGAGAGGGTTTGGCGATTGGAAAATAGAGAGTGCGCGGAGACAAAAAAACAGGGGCGGTTTTTCCGCCCCTAGGGAGGGTCTGTATCTCACGTTCTCTTGCTGGAACGCACTTCTATAAAAATCAGGATAGAACAGGCGGCGATGCGAATTGATAGCCTCTAATTACGTAATATCGTTTTCCACAAGATAGACGAAGCGCTAGGTAATTGGTTTCCCTAATTTTCTAAACAGTATTTAGGACGAGGTTTGTTCCTGACTCTTCGCCTATTTTCAAAATAGTTGTTTTTTCGTCCCTAAGTTGCGTTTTCCTTGCGTTCGCGCCTAGTAGCGCGGGGTAAGAGTTCAGGGTTGGGCTTCTTCACTTAACCTCACCCAACCTCTCCTTCGCAAAGGAGAGGAGTTCTTCTGGTTTGAGATTAGAAGCCTGTGCGAA
>CAIJLM010000153.1 GCA_903821495.1 uncultured Chthonomonas sp.
CTCTTTGTTATAGGCGAGGGCGTGTAACTCCGTCCAACCGCTATCGCGCCAGCCATTTTTATCTGGCACAGTGACATTGTGGAGCGGGATGACGTTGAGTTCGGTCAGTTCTCGTTTTTCGGGCGGGGCGGCGCTTTTTGCGTTGAGCGAAGCGGCGGAGTTGACGGTAAGGCTAGAGAGGGTTCCAGCGCGGCGAGACCAGTCTCTATAGGTAAAGTCGGGTCCCGCGTAGATGGGCGCTAAACCCGCTTGAAAGTTACTCGCAAGGGTGTCGGGTTGCGGCTCTTTGGGCGGGGTGAAGCGGTAGTCGCCTTGAAAATGCACCGTCGTCAACTGGTTTGCGGGGAAGCGATAGAGCCAGCACCAGAAGTCGCGCCCAGTGTCGTCAAGGTAGCACCAGAGTATCGCGAACTCGCCTTTATCACGGGCGAGAAACCACGCGAGATATTTCGACGAACCTTTGGGACCCGGGTCGGTGTGCAGAAAGGTTAGGGGTTGGCGTATCTCCGGCTCGTTTGGCGCCGCCCTACGAACGAATACGCCCTGCTGACCGTTCCACTCTACCCGGTAGGGGGAGCCATATCCCATGATGACGGAGTCATTTTTTTGCTTTTGCGCCTCTGCGCGGGGGGCGAGAGCGAGTAGCGAAAAAGCCAGAAGAACTCGTGAAAAATAGTTCAATGTCAACTCCTCCGTGTGACGCGTTTTGTGTGTATAGGGATTGTACACCATGTCCCTAATAATTAAATAGCGGGACTCCCTAATTTATGTCAAAATTTTTCGGTAAACCCTATTGACAACTACAACTAGGGGCGCTATTCTATACGAACCTGCATATCTAGGCTGTTGAGGCGCTAACAACCCTCTCTGTAGTTATCCATCGCACTGGCGCGAGTTTCGATTTTACACCCTGCGCGGCTATTCTCTCAACTTTTCGCCTTGTTCAGTTTCCGCCTTGCAGGTCTACGTAGGAGTGAATAGTGAAGAGTTCTTATCTCCGATGAAGTGTCCTTTTTGCGGCATCGTAAACCAAGATCGCGTACTGGAAACTCGCACTCTGAACGATGGCGACGCGATTAAGCGTCGTCGAGAGTGTGAAGCGTGCCGTCGCCGTTTTACGACGATGGAATCTATCGAAGAGTTACACCTTTTCGTTATTAAGAGCGACGGGCGGCGCACTCCTTTCGATAGAAACAGAATCGTGAAGGGTATGCAGCTCGCCTGTACGGGGCGCAAAATCAGTCAGGATTCGCTAGACCAAGCGGCGCAAGAGATTGAGCGGATGCTCTACAACCGCCTTGAGAAAGAGGTTCCCTCTCGCGAGATTGGCGATATGGTGATGGAGAGGCTGAAAGCCCTCGACCAAGTGGCGTATGTGCGCTTCGCGTCGGTCTATAAGCAGTTCGAGGACGCGGCGCAGTTCCGCGAGGTCGTGAACCTGCTGAAGCGGAACGTGAAGAAGCCGTAGGGGAGATGTTGATATGGCGATTGGTGGAAAGAATCGTGTGCTTGTTGAATTGGGCAGATACAGTCCCTTTGATGCTAC
>CAIJLM010000154.1 GCA_903821495.1 uncultured Chthonomonas sp.
CCTACTATCTCTGGTACTAGCGAATCGTCGGGGGCGACGGCGAGGCGCGTTCTGCGCTTACCCTGTTCGGGCGCGGCGACGATGAGGATTTTGTCGATATGCGGAATAGCGTTTTCTTGGTCGAGTCGGAGGGTGTTTTTACCCGCCTTGAGGCGATAGAGACCCACGATTTCCCAGCGTTGCCCGTCGGGGAAGAAACTACCCGTATTCGTGGCGCAAGCGCGGTCATTCACCTGCTGGTCGTTGATTTTCAGGCGGATGGGGCGGACTTCGGCGGAGCCGTAGCGCATCTCCAACTGATACATCCCCTCTTTTGGAACGGTGAAGTCCCATTCTGCGAAGTTGGGCGAAGTAACGCTATGGACAATGCCTATCCCTTTACCATAGTTGTCCGCGTCGCGTCCGAGATTGCCGCGTGCGTAGGCTTCCGCCTCCACCAGAACATCGCCGGGCTTGCGGGGCGCGTCCGCTTGCGAAACCACTCCCCCGCGCTCCGCCAAATCCCAACCAGCGAGGAGATATTTCCCAGATTTCGCGTACTGTAGCGCGAGAAGTTCCGCGTTTGCGTTGCGCTTTGCGGTCTCCAGAGCGGTCTCCATCTCCCTCTTTTTGGCGAGGAAGGCGTTACGCGCCTCCGTCTCCGCTTTCGTGGGAACGGGGCGCTCCATCCACTCTGAGACAAATCCGAGGTTAGCCATTGTGCGAGTGCTTTTGAAGATACCCGCCAGCGCATAGTAGTCTTTCGCGGCGATAGGGTCGAACTTATGGTCGTGGCAACGGGCGCAAGCGACGGTCATGCCCAAAAACGCTTTGCTCGTCACCTCTATCTGCTCGTCCACAATGTCCATTACCATCTTGGGCTTATCCTGTTCGGCGAGGACTTTGGGCCCCAACACAAGGAAACCCGTCGCTATCAGGTTCTGACTCCGCTCCTCCTCTGTCTTGAAGGGTAGCAGGTCTCCCGCCAACTGCTGGTGAATAAAATCGGTGTACGGCTTATCTTGATTGAAGGCGTTTATCACATAGTCGCGGTAGCGGTAGGCGTAACCGAAGGCTTTGTTCTCATCTAGCCCGTTCGAGTCGGCGTAGCGCGCTACGTCTAACCAGTAACGCCCCCAGCGCTCTCCGTAGCGCGGGGAGGCTTGCAGGCGGTCAATCACCTTCTCGAAGGCGTTCGGCGACCTATCGGCGAGAAAATCCTGTATCTCTTTGGGAGTGGGCGGCAGACCTATCAAATCGAAGTTGGCGCGACGAATGAGCGTGCGCTTATCGACGGCGGGGGCGGGCTTAATCCCTTTCGCTTCTAACTTGGAGAGGATGAAAGCGTCTACAGCGTTCTTGACCCACGCCCTATTCTTTACGTTCGGAGTATGAGGCTTGTTCACAGGGACGAATGACCAGAACTGCCTCTGCGCCGCCGTCAAAACAAAGGGCTTCGCGCCCCCAACTGCGCCGCTCGCCTTCGAGCCGGGGAAGGGAGCGCCCATCTTTATCCAAGTTCGCAGGGTCTCCACCTCGTCGGCTTGCAAGCGCCCGCCCGGTGGCATCTTCACCGCGCCGTCGTAGCGCGTGACGTGGATAATGAGGCTGTTGTCGGGGTCGCCGGGAATAAGCGCCGCCCCCGAAGCGTTCCCCTTGAGAATGGCTTCGCGGGAGTCGAGAAGTAGCCCGCCCTTAGGGGTTTTCCCCGTGTGGCAAGTGTAACACCGCTCCGCGATAAGCGGACGCACCCTCTTCTCGAAGAAGTCGTTCTGCTCGGCGGTGAAGGTCTGCGCTTTAGGTTCGTCGGCGCGTCCGTTTGCGAAGGCTATCCCCGCAAGAGCGAAGGTTGAGAGCGCGAAAAGGGCGCTGGTTATCCGAAATACTTTCATAAAAGGGCTAAATGTCTCCTTAAAAATAGAGAAAAGCGAGAAATGCAACTCGCCTTGTATAAGGTTGAACTATGCGTAGGTCTAAGACATGAGAAAAGTGTTTTGTATTAAATGTCGTCAAGGGCAGTTCATGCTCTAGCGCGGTGGCTACTATAAGGGTGTCATAAACCCCGATTCCATTCGCAAGACGCAAAGGAAGAATCGTGTTCAGGGCTTTTCGCATCCCCGCTTCAGAGAGCCATAGGAGGGTGAAAGGCGCAAGAAAGATAGATGTATTTCGCCACTCGCTTTTATTGCTACATCCTGCGAGAACCTCCATAGCGGTAACGCCAGAAATGTAAAGCGGGCGCGGAGCCGTTCTAAGCCATGCAAGCGCGGGCGGATGGAGGCGAAGCGCGTCAACAAGAATATCAGAGGCGAGGATCACTGTTCGCCTCTTCGCGTAGTTTTCGCGCTAATTCGGGACCATCTTCGGGTCTATCCTGCCACATCGGGATAAAGCCTTCTCGCGTCCACTCTTCGAGGGCTTCCGCAGGAGTCATTGGCGGCGACGGCACTGGAAACTCTCCCGCGATTGCGCGAGACAGGTAATCTTCAACGCTCACGCGCCTCTGTCGCGATGCGCTCCTCTTGTCCGGGGTGCAACTCTATCGTGATAGCCATAACACCTCCCTCCATGTCCATCTTATAAGACAAATAGCCAAGCGGAACGTTTCAGGAGAATCACTCCTCATCGGGCAAAAACATATCTGCGATGAGAGGGCGATGGTCGGAACCCTCCGCGCTCCCCGTAAAGCAGTCTAGCGTCACAAATTCACGGCTCGCAAAGATATGGTCGATGCGCGTAAAAGAGTGCCGCAGAGGTAGCGTATGCCCATAAGTATACCCGTAACCGCGCCCCGCGAGATTGAAAGCGTTGTAGAGGTTTGCGTCGCCGAGGTGTTCTGTAATGCTAGACTGCACAGGCGCGTTGAGGTCTCCCGCAAGCAGAACGGGCCCCCACTCGTACTTCAGATACTGCCCTAAACGATAGCCCTGAATTTTGCGAATGCGGTTATTCCAAAACATCGCCTCTGTGTTCTTGCGAAAATTCGTTATCCCGCGACGTGGCGAGAGGAGATGCACCGAATAGACCGTCACGACTCGTTTACCAATCGCTAGGCGACAACGCAGAGCGACTAATCGTGATTGAGGCACATTCAAATCACGGGTATCCGCCTCTAATATCGGGAACTTCGATGCGAAGATATACTGGTCTACCATAAAAACGTGATACTTGCTCAGGTAGGGAACCAGCCCGTCTTTATAGGTTCCATGCGCCTGTTGGAGCAAAATAACATCTGCGTTCGCCTCCTCAATCGTGCGGGTCATGCGGTCATGCCCGTAGTAGCCGTTCTTCACGTTGTAGGTCATTAGGCGTAGGCGAGTCCCTTTTCTGTTTTCGACATTAGGATGCCACAGAGCGTAGCGAAAATCCATGATGGGAAAGACCACCCACAGAACCATCAAGATAGCCGCCCACATTCCCCGACGGTATCTCTTTACAAATGCGAATAGCAGGCAACACGGCGTAATACCCCACACCCACTGAGGCAGGTACTGGTTTAGCGCCGTCCACCACAAGCGGTCAGAGCCAATCAGGTTGATAGCGGTGAGGGCGAGCAAAAAGAGCGCATAGAGGAATGTCGCGACGGCAAGCCATTTCGGGCAGAGGGGGCGTGTCACAGGGCGTGGTGTTTCAGTATCCTCCTCCTCTGGAGCGAGCGGAGGAGGCTGAAAGCGGGTAGTGCGTCTCAGGCGGCGCGGGGAGTTCATATCGCTCAAATGGGGTGGTTCCTGCGCCAATTCCAACTGTCGCTACCCGAAAGCAGTTTACGGATAGGCTCCGGTTGGCTCTCCAAAAATTCGGGACTTATCTCGTTGCCCATCCATTCGCGCAACATGGGGGGCGTGTAGCCAGAGACGATAATCGCCCGCTCTCTGTCGCTCAGTATCTCCGTCGTGCTATGAACCAACGACTCGGAAAAGAGCAGAACATCTCCCGCCTCTGCGATAACCTGATGAATGAGAGACGGGTCAGAGAGAGCCGCATCTATCATCTCCTGCTGCCGCCAACTCATCTTGTGGCTACCGGGTATGACGGCGGTTCCGCCATCCTCCGCCCCCACATCTGTCAGATAGGCGAGCGTCTTGACGAAAATACAGTGGAAGCGCTCTCCCTCGAAATAGGTTCCCCAACCGTGGCGTGTTCCGGTATGAAACCCTGTCGGCGTGGTATGGCGCTTACGCAGAAGTTCGATGTCCGCCTCCGGATTGCGACGGTTGATTATCGCCTCCGACTCCTCCAGGCGAACAGCGCCCCCTACCAGCTCCTCCACTAGCGGAACCAACTTGGGATGCACGGCGTAGCCCAGCAGCGCGGGGTCGTACTCCACAAGATGCCCGAACAGTTGAAAGTTATCGCCATGCTTATGGGTGTAGACCCTATGTTTGGCGAGGTCAGGCTCCGCCTTGAGGCGATAGAGCGCGGCTTTGATACTCTCCGTCTCTTCGGAGGTCAGAACGCCCTTGAGAAGAACATAACCGAAAGCGTCTAAATGATACCGTTGGGCGGGCGTGAGTTTCGTTTCGATGGTCATACGGTTTCTCCTCTCTCATTATGGCTGTTTACCCTGTAAATTGACGCTATTCGCGGAGAAATCATCGCTTTTATAGAGAAAAAACTATCCTTTCGATAGTCACGAAACAGACGGCGGAGAGGTAGACTTATAATAGGGATAAAGGATATTCTCAACAGAGCATAAAACGCTCGACACAAAATAGAGGAGGGAAATGACAATGCAAAAACGAGTTACCTTTGCGCTTATGATGTTCGTGTTCGGAGGGGCGCTGGTCTGTCTGACTGCGCCTGCGAAGGCGGAAGAGCCGCCGCTATGGATGATAGGCAAGTTTAGCGCTTTCAACCCTAAGTACAGAACAAACGCCCTCATTACAATTAGGGAAGATGGCTCTGTAATAGCGAAAAGCAAGCAAGAATCCGCGAAGCCTGTCATACAACGCGGAACCTTTGAAGACCGCAAGCTAATACTCGATGGTTTGACGTTCGATATGGAGTGGCGACGCGGCGGGTTTCACCTCATTCAACGCGACGACCCCGATAATGTGGCGGACTATGTTCGCATGGACGATTATGGCGACAGGTTCGAGAGAACTCAACGCATTCTCAACGACTCTCAGCGTATCCCAGAAGCGTCCTACCGAACTCCGGACTGGCTACCGGGCGTATGGCGCGGAACGAACCACAAATACCACGCCAAAGTGAATATCCATGTCTCCACCGATGGACGCTTGACCGCAGTTGAAACGTTCCAAGATGGACATGAAACCGTTCAGCGTGGCTCCTACCAGAAGGGGCGACTTGTTATTGATGGCGAAACCTACTCCATCTCTCAACGCGCTGGCGGAGTGCGCCTTCGTCAGATAGACGACTCGGAGAATACTACTGACCTAATGCGCTCTGATAGCGGCTTTGGGCGCGACCCTGAGATGGATACGCCTCCCTCATGGCTTACCTCTATCTTCACGGGCTACAACCGCAAGTACGATTCGGATGTTCGCGTTGAGATTCAGCCTTCGGGTAAAGTCATTTCACGCATCACGAAAAATGGCAAAGTGCAGACTGCCGTAGGAGCGTATCGACGCGGACGCATTCGGATTGTGGGCGGCGTGACCTACGATATAGAGCGCGTTGGAGAGGGAGTTCGCTTTATCAACATAGACGACCCGCGCGATGCGGACGTGTATACTAGGGCGCGCGATCTGCCTCGCAGATAAGCCGTAGACTATAGGTCTGTTTTCACTACTGGGAAGCCCTTCTCCGTAGTTCGGAGAAGGGCTTTTCGTTTCATTCGCGAATTGCCGTTTTGTGGCGTAGGCGCGGAGTAATGAAATAGAATACTATAGATAGGAGAGCGAGAGAGACGATGCTGGCGCATATACTATCCGCAATATTAATGCGAGCGCTACCTGTTCTGCTAATCATTTGGTTGTGGCGGCTTTTCGCCGATTGGACAGAAGACCGTCAAGAGCGCAAAGAGCGAGAGAACGTCGAACAACCAGAGCGCATTAAAACCTCTCTTCTAGGGGAGTTCCTAAAATACAGTGGATCGCCCTACTGGTATGGCGAAATCGCGATTCCCGACAGGGAGAAACTAAGCGACCTCTGCGGCGTAAAGATAGACCTGTGGGTAAAAGATGTACAGGGCAAGCCAAACCCTGACTTTCTCCTTCGCCTAACTTCAGAGATTATTCCCGCGCTACCCGCACTGGTTCAGACTGTCTTTGAGAAAGAGCCTTTGCTACGGGAGGAGTGTCTGTTCACCACCATTTCGGAAGATATTGAGGACGATGACGAACGCCAGTACACGCACCTGTTTGAGGATGTTTGGAAAGCGCACGGCGACGAAGAGAGTTTTTGCCTCTACTTTGAGTATGAGCCGGGGCATGACTCCA
>CAIJLM010000155.1 GCA_903821495.1 uncultured Chthonomonas sp.
CGTCCAGAAGACCTAGCAGAGCCAGATTGCCGAAGCCGATGCCGCTCATCTGTAGCATTTCTCGGCGCGTAAAGCGCGGTCTATTCCCGCCGTTCCAGTGTGCGTTCATACCCATACTCCCTACTCTATAAAAATAAACTCGTTGGCGGAAATCAGCGCTTTGCAGAGGCTCTGCCACGCCTTCTGTTTCGCCATAGCCGGGTTCGACTCCTGCACGGCGTAGCCCCGCTCCAACTTTCGCGTAAAACCCAGCGCCCGTTGGACTTCCGCAGGTTGCGCGGCGCGAGCGTAGCAGGTCTCATAAGCCAGTTGAATACGCCCCGCATCGTCTAGGTCGGTATGCGCGAGAAGCGCGATAGCCATCGCCTTCGTCTGCTCTAAGGCGAGTGAACTATTCATCATAAAGAGCGCTTGCGGGGCGACGGTGGTGGAGGGGCGGTCTCCGTTCATAACCGTCGGGTCTCCGAAATCGAAGGCTGTATAGACCTCGTACAGGGCGCTCCGAATCACAGGGAGGTAGACCGAGCGACGTTTGGCGGTGTAGTTTACAGGGTCGGAGTTAGCGGTGCTGGTGACATACTCTCTATCGCGTAGGTTGAGGAGCGAGCCGCCGAGCGTTCTGTCTAGTTGCCCCCCCGCCGAAAGCATGGAGTCGCGAATGGCTTCCACCTCCAGACGATGGCGGCTGTTGCGCCAGTGCAGACGGTTCTCCGGGTCTGTTCGCGCCGCTATGGGGTCGTAGCGACTGCTCATCTGATAGGCGCGTGACAGCATAATACGGCGGTGTAGTTTTTTCAGAGACCAACCGTCCTCAATAAAGGTCAGAGCCAGCCAGTCCAGAAGCGGCTGATTGACGGGTCTCTCGCCCAACGAGCCGAAGTTATCCGTCGAGCCGACGATACCCTGCCCGAAATGCCACCGCCATACGCGATTCACGAAGACACGCGCCGTCAGGGGGTGGTCTTTGCGTGTCATCCACTGCGCGAGTTCGAGCCGTCCGCTATGCTTGCCGTCCAGCGCGGATTGACGATTTCCTGCAAGAACTACCGGAAACTGACGCGGACACTCCTGCCCAAGCGTCAGGTAACTCCCTCGTAAATGGACGCGCATATTGAGGGGAGAGCCTTCCGAGACCGCCATAGCGCGAGGCAGCTGCGGCATAGCCTTCTCCTGCTGTTGCATCTCCTCTTTCAAGCGCTTGAGGTCGGCTTGAAGCGCGGGGGAGAAGAGCCTGTCCGCGTCGTCCGGCAGTTCAAGCGCAAGTTCTGGTTTCGCCCTGTTCTCAGGCTTTCGGAGTTGTTCCGCCGCCTGTGCGAGGAGTTCAGGTATCAGCCCCGCCTCCGCCGCGAACTGCTCTAGCGTGCGTGGAACGGGCTTGCCTTTGCGCGAGGTCAGGAGGAGTTTGTCGATATGCGGGAAGTAACTGCCGCGCTCAAAGCGAATCGTGTTTTTGCCTTCGCGAAGCGGGAACACGCCCTCCGCGAACCACCGCTGTTTGTCCGGGTAGAAGCCGCCTGTCACCTGCCCCGCCGCCTTTGATGAGACGACAACGCCATTGACATAAATCAGGATGGGGCGGGGGTCGCCGGAGGCGTAGCGCAAATCGAGTTGGTAGGGGGCGGCTTCGGGGATATTGACCTCATACTCGGTCTCGTTGGGATACTGCCCCGCGTTCACCAATACGCCTATCCCCTTGCCAAAGCCATCGCGGTCTTTCAGAACGTTGCCCCGCGTAAAATCTTCCGCCTCTAACAGTATCGCCTCTTTCGGCGCTACTGAGCCGGACTTCTCCAAGAGAGGTTGTAGCGTTGCACCGCTTCCCTCCCCTTTTAAAACCTCTTGCGCGGTCAGCAGGTACTGCGGGGTCTTCCGCTTCACTTCCTTTTCAAGCGCCTCTCTCGCTGTTTTGCGCTTTTCCTCCATCTCCTTTTTGAAGGCGCGAAGCGTCTTATCTATCGCCTCGCGCTTCTCTCGCATCTCCGTAGAGGCGAGGGGAATCTCCTGCCACTCTGCCACAACCTTAAAATTCATCATGGTTTTCGTGCTTTTGAAGATTCCAGCGAGGGCGTAGTAGTCGGTCTGCGGGAAGGGGTCGAACTTATGGTCGTGGCAACGGGCGCACCCCAACGTCGCCCCCAGAAACGTCTTGCCTAGGGTGTCTATCTGCTCGTCAATGATGTCCTCTTCCTGCTTAACGGGGTCGTCCTCCGCCAGCATTTTCGCGCCCAGAACGAGATAGCCTGTCGCAATAGTCTTGTCGTAGTCGGCTTCTTCTCGCCCTGTGGAGGGAAGCAAGTCGCCCGCTATCTGCTCATGGATAAATCTGTCTATCGGCTTATCTTGATTGAAGGCGCGAATTACGTAGTCGCGATACCTCCATGCGTTCGGATAGACAAGGTTTTCATCCAGCCCATTCGAGTCGGCGTAACGGGCTACGTCCAGCCAGTGCCTACCCCAGCGCCCCCCATAAGCGGAAGAGGCGAGTAGACGGTCTAGCGCTCGCGCAAAAGCGTCGGAACGGGTATCGCTCAGGAACTCCTTTATCTCTTGCGGCGTTGGCGGCAGTCCCGTCAAATCGAACGTAGCGCGACGAATGAGCGTTCGCTTATCCGCCATCGGCGCGGGGTGTAGCCATTTCGCCTCTAACCCTGCGAGGATAAACCTATCTATCGGAGATAACACCCATGCCGTGTTCTTCACTTTAGGAAGCGGACGGATTTTGGGAGGCGTGTACGCCCAGAAGTTGGCGGGGATACGCGAGGCGAGGGATGTCTTCGCGGACTGCGCGACGCTCCATACGGCTCCCATTTTGACCCATGCAGTCAGCGCGGCAATCTCGGAGGCTTTAAGTTTACCGGAGGGGGGCATTTTCAGGTCTTTGTCGGTGTAGGAGAGCGAGGTCAACAACAGGCTATGCTGTGGCTCGCCCGGAACGATGACCGCGCCACGCACGCCGCCCTTGAGTAGGGCTTCCCGACTGTCGAGGCGTAACCCGCCCTGCTGTGTCTTCTCGGAGTGGCACGAGTAGCAACGCTCCACAAGCACGGGACGCACCTTTGCCTCGAAGAAGAGCGCGGCTTCAGTCGTCATGCTATCTTTTGCGGTTGATGTAGGCTGTTGCGGCTTCACATCCGAGGACGCATAGCCCAATCCCGCTGTCAATGCAAGCGTTACCGTCAAAATAGCCGCCACACCCCACCCATTTCTACCTAAAATCGGTATTCCCAATTAAACCCCTCCATAGAACCTATTTTTGTAAAATACTCTTACCCATCTCGTATGCAAGTTCCTGCCCTGTTTCAAAAGGTAGGATGTGAGTCGGCAAAATTTCACAAACAAAACTACTACATCAGGTGAATACGTGACCCATTCGCGTCCTTCACGACCTCAATGCGTTGGGCGAAAGCGTCCTTCAACTCCTCGAAGTGGGTGATGACTAGCACCGTGTGAAAGTCGGATTTAATCGCCTCAATGACCTCCACAATACGGTCGCGCCCCTTGCCGTCCTGCGAACCAAAGCCCTCGTCTATGATAAGAGTCTCCAACTTCGCGCCGGAGCGTCGCGCTAGAAGTCGGGAGAGAGCCAACCTTAGCGCGAAGTTGACGCGGAAGCCCTCGCCCCCGCTAAATAGCTCAAACGGGCGCGTACCCATATCATCGCTCACCAGAATATCCAGCGTCTCAATCGCGCCGTCGCCCGACTTTTTCTCGCGGGTTGTTGTCAGGGCGACGCTCATAGAGCCATCGGTCATACGGTGAAGCAGTTCGTTCGCTTCGTCCTGAATTTCGGGCAGGGCGTTGTCTATAATCATCGCCTGAATCCCCTTCTTCCCGAAAGCCCCCGCCAGCGCGGTATAGGAGTTTTTGTCCTGCGTGTACAGTCTATGCTCTTTTGTCTTCTCCGCGTGTTCGCGTTGCGCCTTCTCCGCGTCTCGTATGTAACCTTGATACGCGCTCAAATCCGCTTTCGCCCGTTCGAGTTGACCGCGTAAAGCGGCGAGTTGACTCTCTTCGACATGGAGTTGGCGGCGAATTTCGTTCGCCTGTTCCAGCCCTAGCGCGTACTCCTGATGCCGCTTATCCGCCGCTTCCAGCAGTTTCGTCGTTTCAGACGCGCTCTCCGTAAGCGTTCGGCTCTCCGTGACGGTCTTATCAAAGTTTTCGTCCGTTTTCAGGAGGTTCTGGTGTCGTGATTCTGCGTCGGCTTGTTGTCGTTTCAGGAGAGGGTCTATCTCGTCGAAACGTATTTTCGCGGTCTCAAGGAGGGCGAGTTCCTGCTCCAAAATTTGCAATCGCGCCTGTTTCGCCCCCGTGTAACTTCCCGTTTGCAGGGACTGGCGTAACTGCTGAAGCTCCAGTTGAGCCGCCGTCGCGTCCGCCCCCTCGCCTTTGAGTTGACGCGCCCTGCTGTGATGCCCTTCCAACTGAGTGCGCTGCCTCGCGAACGCCTCTTTCTGTTGCGTGAGGGACTTATACTGCGTCTCCGCCGCTGTTTTGCTCTGCTTGAGGGCGCTCCCCTCCTGCTTCAACGCCGCTACATCCTCTAGTATCTGGCGACGCTTCTCCTCCTGCCTTGCAAGCACGCGCTCCCGCTTCTCATCGCGCAGATCGCTCCCGCAGACCGGGCACTCCGCTCTCGGCTGATGAAGAACCTCTAGCGCCTCCTCTTGCTCGGTCAGAGCGGCTTTGAGTTGGTCGTTGCGGGTCTTGAGTTGCGCGAAAGCCTCCTCAACTTTTTTGAGGTTCGCCTCCGCTTGCGTCCACTGTTGAGAGGATTGAGCTTCTTCACTGAGGGCTTTTTCTAGTTGCGCTATCTGCGCTTCGAGTTCGCTAAGTTCCGCTTTGCGCCTCTCCACGCTCTTGAGTTGACTCTCTAGTACGCGAATATCGCCCTCTAGTTTCGCCTTCGCGCTCCCTATCTCGCCCTGCACGATGGCGCGATCTCGCTCAACGGTGTGGTAGCGCGTCACTTTCGGAACAAGTTCGGCGCACTCCGTTTTGAGACGCTGAACGCGCTGGTAGTCTGCGGTTATCAGGTCGCGTTGGGCGCGTATCTTCTCCATCGCCTCCAACTGTCCTTTCAGGGTTCGGATGTCGGTTATCTGCTTTTGAAGAGCCATACTGAGCCTATCTCGCTCCACTCGCGCCTGCTCGCGCTCCTGCTCTAGCAGGTCTATCCGCCCGACCTGTTGGGTGTATTCCGATACGAATTTCGCCTGCGCCGCGATTTTCGGCTCCTGCTCCGCGATACGCTCTTCGGCAAGTTTCGCCTGCTCCTGATACTCCTCCATGCGCCCCGCCTGCCCCTCCAACATCCGCAGTTGTACCGCCACCTCGTCGGCTTGCGCCTTCGCCTGTTTTGTGCGCTCTTTCGCCTTCTCTTCAAGGAGGTCGTACTGCCCCAACCCCAAAATCTCGGCGAGGATTCGCTTTCTATCGCTCGCTCTCTGCCGCGTGAAGGAGTCGGCGCGTCCCTGTTGGAGGTAGGCGGAGTTGATAAACGTCTCATGCTCCATACTCAGCAGTTTAACTATCTGTTTGCCCGTCTCACGCGCCCCCGCGCCACCCACTGGCACGAAGTCCTCTTTGCTGTTCTTTTGGGTGAGCTGCCAGTCTCCGGCGGTCTTTCCGCGCTTTCGCTTTCGCACTACACGGTAGTGTCCTCCGCTCAGTTCAAACTCGAAGCGCACCTCCATCTCCTCCGCGCCGAGCCGAATGAGGTCATCGCTACCCGTCGCCCCTAACCGAGTCTGCCCCCAGAGCGCCCATGTTATCGCATCGAGTAGCGCCGATTTCCCGTTGCCGTTGTCTCCCGATAGGCAGACGACATGAAGCCCTTGAAAGGGGAGGATGGTCGGCTCTTCGCCGTAACTCATAAAGTTTTTAAGCGTTAGTTTTACGGGAATCATTCTGCGCTCTCCTCCGCCAACTCTGCAAAGAGCGGCTCCGCCATCTCCAGCAGCCTCTCTTTGCGTACCTGATAGTTCGGGGTTTTCTCTATGTAGAGTTCCAGATTCTCACGGGGCGTTTTGCCCTCCGTGAAGTCGAGACTGCGGGTTGCGCTGTCACGCTGAATGCGCCTCTGTATCGAAACGGTCATAAAGGCAGGGGCGAGCGCGTCCTTTATCTCGCGCTCGCGCACGAGGCTCTGCCTGTCCGCCCCTATCCGATAGCTTAGTTTGACGATGGCGTTGCGGAGGGAGTGGCACTGAATGGCGGAGACGATTTTCTCGGTCGGCTCTTCACAGTCTGCGTCTACGTCAATATCGAGTAGCGGTCTGGTTTCGGGAGTACGCACAAACTGGTAGTCCGCGCCCCCTTTGCGTAGGTTGAGGTAGACGTACCCCTTCTCCTCGTCCTTTTCGCCGAAATCTATCTTGTCGGGACTGCCGGAGTAGACGATGTGGGGCTGACCGTTTTTGTTGAGGTCTTGATGCTTGTGGATGTGCCCCAGCGCCACGTAGTCGAACGCGGGGTCTCTCAGCGAGGCGACAGCGACCTGCGCCTCGTCCCGACTGAAATAGCCCTCCTGCCATGAGGAGAGCTTCGCGCCGTTCGCCCAGAAGTGCCCTAGCAGGATAGTCGGGATGTCGTCGTTCGCGTCGCGTATCTGTTTCGCGAAGTGGGCGATATTTTCGGAGTACTTCTCTTCGAGTAGGAGGCGCGTCTCTTCGAGCGTCTTGCCCTGATACTCCTCTTTGGCTACGGAGAAGCCTTTCAGCAGATACGGTATGCCGACAATGCGAACCTTGCCCGCAGGGGTCTCCACAAGAAACATTTCAGGGCGCGAGACTATCTGCACTCCCGTCACGCCGAGCGTTCGGTAGATTTCGATAGCGTTGGCGCGTCCGCGTATGGCGGGCATATCGTGGTTGCCGATGAGCATGACGACGGGGATGTTTTGCTGGGTCAGGAGGCGTATGCAGTTCGCAAATTCGCGCTGGTCGGTCTGACGGGGGTCTCGGCTCTTGTAAGCGTCTCCCGCGAAAACAGCGAGGTCTATCCCGCGCTCCAAAGCGGACTCTATCGCGCTAGTCAAAGACCGCTTGAAGTCTTGTAGGCGCGTGTTCAGCCCTGTGTCGGGGTCTAATCGCCCGTAGAGTTCCACGCCGAAGTGCGTGTCGGCAAAGTGCATCACCCGAATGTCTCGCGGCATTGTGATTTTCCTCGTGTCGGTGTTCGGTTACTACGCTATTGTGGCATATTGCGGGGAGGGAGGGGAACTAGATTTCTTGTTGAGTTTGCGTTTAACGCCGAATCTGAGGGAGAACTTCAAAGTGGGTTTTATCATGGAGGGTATAGAAGTAGAGTAGCTACTCAGGTTAGGCAATGCAACCTAGCCCCCTAACCCCCTTCCCGAAACGGGAAGGGGGAACCACTGCCGCTAATGCAATCATGGAGGCGATGGAACGCTAGGCTTTTGACCTGTGCCAAAGCCAACCCTATCGTAACTACGTCTGTGTCGGAGTCACCCCTTCCCGAAGCGGGAAGGGGACGGGGGTTAGGGCGCATTGCAAAGCGCCTGTGTTCCTTCTACCTCACCTTCAACCAGA
>CAIJLM010000156.1 GCA_903821495.1 uncultured Chthonomonas sp.
CAGAGAAGATACCACAATCCCCACTTTTTGGAGAGGTACTAAAATTCTATTAGGAGCTGTATTTCTCCTCTTTTATCCACTTTTGAAATTACCTCACAAAACAAAAAGAGGAGGATTTACGAAAAAGCCTCCTCTCAAGCGTACCAATACGATGGTGGTTACTGGTTCAGCAGTTGTCTCAAGACATACTGAAGGATGCCTCCGTGACGGTAGTACTGCACCTCTTGCGGGGTGTCTATACGGACGGTGGCGGTGAACTCTTTCGCCGAGCCATCTGGTGCAGTCGCCTTTACGGTAAGCGTCGCGCCGCCTGCAAAGCCTGTCTGAATACCCGCCGTCAGCCCTATGATGTCTAGCGTTTCATGTCCTGTAAGCCCTAGCGAAGCGGCGTTCTCGCCTGTTGAGAACTGTAGCGGAACGATTCCCATTCCGATGAGGTTTGAGCGGTGGATTCTCTCATAGCTCTCTGCGATAACCGCTTTCACGCCTTGCAGGTAGGGACCTTTCGCCGCCCAGTCGCGGGAGGAGCCAGAGCCGTACTCTTTTCCTGTGAGTATGACGGTGGGGGTGTTGGAGGCTTTGTAGAGCATCGCCGCATCATAGATGGACATGACTTCGCCTGTGGGTAGGTAGGTGGTGACTCCGCCTTCGGTTCCGGGCGCAAGGGCGTTTTTGATACGGACATTGGCGAAGGTTCCGCGTACCATTACCGCATCGTGTCCCCGGCGGGAGCCGTAGGAGTTGAAGTCTTTAGGCGCGACTCCGTGTTCTGTAAAGAACTTACCTGCGGGGCTACTGAGTTTGATGTTTCCAGCAGGCGAGATGTGGTCGGTGGTGATGCTGTCGCCTAGAACGGCAAGCGTCCGCGCCCCGACGATTTCGCCTACCTTTTCGGGGGCTTCCGCGCTCATATTGTCGAAGTAGGGCGGGTTGTTGATATAGGTGCTGTCGGCATCCCATGCAAACAGCGCCCCTTCCGCCACCTCTATCTGGTTCCAGTTTTCGTCTCCTGCGAAGGCGTTGGCGTAGTTCTCTTTGAACATCTGCGCGTCGATACAGGATTCCAGCATATCGGCGACTTCGCGTTGGGAGGGCCAGATGTCGCGCAGGTAGACGGGGTCGCCTTCGCTATCCGTTCCGAGCGGGTCGCTGAGTAGGTTTATGTCGAAGCGTCCCGCTAGGGCGTAGGCGACGACGAGCGGGGGCGACATGAGGTAGTTGGCGCGTACCTCTTGGTGAACGCGCCCCTCGAAGTTTCGGTTACCTGAGAGTACGGAGCAGGCGACGAGTTTGCCTTCGCTGATGGCGTTGGAGATGTGTTCAGGGAGAGGTCCCGAGTTGCCGATACAGGTGGTGCAGCCGTACCCTATGGTGTTGAAGCGGAGCGCGTCGAGATAGGAGGTCAAACCTGCGCGGTTAAGGTAGCGCGTAACGACGCGTGAGCCGGGAGCGAGCGAGGTTTTGACCCAAGGCTTTGTCGTCAGTCCTTTTTCAACGGCTTTCTTGGCTACGAGTCCTGCGGCGACCATAACGGAGGGGTTCGAGGTGTTGGTACAGCTGGTTATGGCGGCGATAACTACTGCGCCGTGTGATAGCTCAAACGTATTTCCATCGCTATCAGAGACGGAGACGGTAGACGCGCCTTCCGCTTCCGCTGGCAGGAGTGAAGGAAGGGCGGCGGCAAAGGATTCGCTGGCGGCGCTGAGTAGAACTCGGTCTTGGGGGCGGCGCGGACCGGCGACGCTCGGCTCTACGGTTCTTAGGTCGAGTTCGAGGGTGTCGGTATAGTCGGCGTAGGGGGTGTCGCTGGCGTGGAAAAGCCCTTGCGCCTTCATGTAGGCTTCGATAAGGGCTACCTGCTCGTCGCTTCTGCCGGATACGCGGAGGTAGCGAAGCGTCTCGTTGTCTACGGGGAAGATTCCGCAGGTTGCGCCGTACTCAGGCGCCATGTTGGCGATAGTGGCTCTATCCGCTAAAGGTAGCGAGGCGAGTCCTTCGCCGTAGAACTCTACGAACTTGCCGACTACGCCTTTTTTGCGGAGTATTTCGGTAACAGTGAGAACGAGGTCGGTAGCGGTGGTTCCTTCGGGTAGCGCGCCGCTCAGTTTGAAGCCTACGACCTGCGGGATGAGCATGGAGACGGGCTGTCCGAGCATCGCCGCCTCCGCCTCAATTCCTCCTACGCCCCACCCGAGTACGCCTACGCCGTTTATCATGGTGGTGTGCGAGTCTGTTCCGACGAGCGTGTCGGGGTAGGCGGTGAGGGAGCCGTCCTCTTCCTGTTTTGTGAAGACGATACGGGCTAGAAACTCTAGGTTCACCTGATGAACGATACCTGTGTTCGGCGGTACGACTTTGAAGTTTTGGAAAGCCTGTTGTCCCCATTTGAGGAAAGCGTAGCGCTCTGCATTCCTATCGAACTCTAGGGCGACGTTTAGGGCGAGCGCGTCCTCCTTGCCGAAGGTATCTACCTGTACAGAGTGGTCTATGACTAACTCGACGGGCTGTAGGGGATTGATTTTGTTGGGGTCTCCGCCCAGTTTCGCCATCGCCTCGCGCATTGCGGCGAGGTCTACTACGCAGGGAACGCCTGTAAAGTCTTGTAGAATGACTCTTGCGGGAGTATAGGCTATCTCCTTGCTGGGCGTGGCTTTTGCGTCCCAGTTTGCGAGAGCGCGAATGTCTTCTGCGTTTACGGAGAGGTCGTTCTCGTTGCGTAGTAGGTTCTCTAGGAGAATGCGGAGGGAGAAGGGAAGGCGCGAAAGGTTGATCCCTTCGCTCTCAAGAGCGCGTAGGTTGTAGTAAGTGTAGGACTTACCGCCGACTTGGAGTTCGGACTTTGCGCCAAAACTGTTCTTCATGGGAAAAGGCTCCTTGTGAATGTTGCGTCTATTATACCTATTGATATAGTACGCGAATTCATTGTATAATTCAAATGAAACGTTTTTATGTCGCTAATCACTTTTGCTTATGGGTTAAGGGGCTTTTATGGAACTCAGAGCGAAGCAAAAACCAGCGCCAGCCCCCACGGG
>CAIJLM010000157.1 GCA_903821495.1 uncultured Chthonomonas sp.
GCGCGATGGAAAGTGCCAACACGCCTTCTGCATGGATGTAGACCGCAAGGGCGATGTGCGCGTTCTCTGCAACCTCCAATCTAATGAGCGTTGGGCGAGCACCCTCCTCCACGAGTACGGTCACGCCGTCTACGACTTCTATACCGACCACTCTCTGCCCTACCTGCTTCGCACTCCCTCTCACATTATGACCACCGAAGCGATAGCGCTCTTTATGGGGCGGCTCACCAAAAACGCGGACTGGCTGAATGTATACGCGGGAGTGGAGAAGGCGGAGGCGGAGCGAATTACCGCAGACGCGCTACAAGAGGTGAGAAATCAACTCCTCGTCTTTATGCGCTGGTGTCTAGTAATGGCGTATTTCGAGCGCGAGATGTATCGCGACCCTGAACAGGACTTGAATACGCTCTGGTGGGATTTGGTAGAGCGATTTCAGCGCGTGAAGCGCCCTGATGGGCGTAACGCGCCCGACTGGGCGGCGAAAATCCACCTCGCTACCGCGCCCGCCTATTACCACAACTACCAACTCGGCGAGATGATAGCCTCTCAGCTGCTGAACTACCTGCATAAGGCGGTTCTTAGCGGGGAGATTTCCTCCGCTCTGGTGACAAGTCCGAAAGTCGGCGCGTGGCTCACCGAGAAAGTGTTCTATCCCGGCGCTCTCTACCCTTGGGAGGAGTGGCTTGAGTTTGCGACGGGCGAACCCCTAAATCCCGGCTACTTTGTGGCGGATTTAGGCGAACGATAGAGAGAATAACGGTAACTACTCAGCCGCCCCTACCGCGGAAAGTTTCCTGTTTTCGCCTATTTTCTCGTTTGGGAAAATGGCGGTTTTCAGGAAACTTTCCGCAAAAACGGAGGGGCTAGGTAGACTCGCGAGGCTGAGTGGTTACGAATGACTAAGGATACCCTCGAACCATGAAACCACAGATTGGGTTGCAACTCTACAGCCTTCGCGACCAGTTCGCAGAGGACTTCTCCGCCACCCTACAGCGCGTCGCCGATATGGGATATAAGGGGGTGGAGACCGCTTTCTTTAGCGACAACATCACCCCCAAAGAAGCCAGGCAGCGGTTCGATGATTTAGGGCTAATCGTCGTATCGGCGCACTGTCCGCTTCCGTTAGGCGAAACGCAGGACTTCACTCTCTCCCTGCTAGACGACCTAGGTTGCAACCGCGCCATCTGGCATGGCTGGCCCCAAGACGAACGCTATAGCAGGTTGGAGGGCGTTCGCGAACTAGCCGATGTGTATAACGCCGCCAACGCAGTCGCGCAGAGTCAGGGTATTCGCTTAGGGCTACACAACCACTGGTGGGAGTTTGAGCCAGTGGAGAGCCTCTTACCCTACGATATTCTGCGCTCTCTGCTACATCCCGACATCTTTTTTGAGCTGGACACCTACTGGATTCAGACCGCAGGGCGAAATCCTGTTGCGGTAGTGGGGGAGGCTGGCGTTCGCGCTCCTCTGCTACACATTAAGGATGGTCCCGCGACGCGCAACGACGACATGGTGGAGTTGGGGGCGGGAACGCTAGACATTCCCAGCATTGTGCAAGCCTCCCAGAATAACGCAGAGTGGCTGATTGTAGAGATGGACTCGTGCGCGGGCGACATATTCGAGGCTCTGGAGCGGAGCTACCGCTACCTAACGGAGAATGAACTCGCAACGGGAGAGTGAGGAGCTGTTTTGCATCGCTTTTCGCGTGTTTCGCGGTTTACTCCTATAAAGAGTGAACTCTTACGGCGACTCCCCTAGAATCTTTTTTGGAAAAAGGTATAATAGCCTGAGATGTTTTCGGCTCCTATTTCCGTAATAGGAACCGAAACCTTTGTCTGACTTATACTCGGAGGTCGTTCGCGGCTCCGTTACTGTATGGGTGTTCTTTTCAACTCTACCTTTGGGTAAGGAGGTTCATATTCTTATGGCTTCGGCGATTAAAATCGACGGCCTAACAAAGAAGTATATTGATGTCTGGCAAAAGCAAGAGGTTATAGCAGTGAATGACCTCAACCTTGATGTGCAGGAGGGCGAGATATTCGGCTTCCTAGGGCGCAACGGCGCTGGCAAAACCACGACAATCAAAATGCTTCTTGGCTTGATTTTCCCCACCGGAGGGGACGCAACCATTCTCGGAAAGCCGATGGGCGACAACAGCGTAAAGCAGTCGCTCGCCTACCTGCCGGAAGAGACCTACTTCTACGATTCAATGACCGGTTGGGATTTGATTGACTACTATGGTCGTCTCTTCAAAATCCCCCAACCGGAGCGCGCCCGTCGCGTACAGCAGTGCCTCGAAAAAGTGCGCCTACAACCCGATGCATGGAGACGCGCCGTTCGTGGCTACTCCAAAGGTATGCGACAGCGTATCGGCATCGCGCAGGCTCTCATCAACGACCCCAAACTGCTCTTTCTGGATGAACCTACCTCCGGTCTCGACCCTATCGCTCACGCCGAACTGCGCGACATTGTGGGAAGCCTGAAGGACGAAGGCAAAACCGTCTTCCTCTCCTCGCACCAACTTGCGGATGTGGAGCTTATCTGTAGCCGTATCGCGATTATCCACAAGGGCAAACTCCTCACGACAGGAACCATCAAAGAGTTGGTTGAGGGCGAGAGAACCGAGATAGTGGCGCAAGGAAGCGCTCTCCATAACGGGGTGTTTGCAAAACTGAAATCTATCGTTCCAAGCGTAAGTATAGAGGGCGAGGACAGAGTTCGCCTCATCTCTACCTCCGCCGAAGAGATAAATGCGGTGATAGACCTCGTGCGAGGGGCGCAAGGGCAAATCGTCGCCGTCGTTCCTCAGAAGCGCACACTGGAAGATGTCTTCGTGGAGACCATTCGCAGAGAGGAAGGAGAAATATGATACCGCTCGCAATCGCCAATCAGACGGTGCGCGAAGCCATGCGCCGCCGCGTGATGTGGATTTTCTTGATATCCGGTCTGTTTCTTATCGCTATGGGCCCCGTTTTCGGCTTCCTTAGCCCGAAAGACAGCCAGACCGTTCTGCGTAGTTTGGGGTTAGCCGCGATTCTACTCGCAGGTCTCTTCATCACTATCGTCACCTGTATCTACCTGATACCCGTTGAGATAGAGCGGCGCACTATCTACACCGTCCTCTCCAAACCCGTGCAGAGGTATCAGTTCGTTTTAGGGAAGTTTTTGGGCGGTTTCGCAACTGTCTTTATCAACATCGCCGCGATGGGAATCGTTTTCCTAGTTCTCATCTATACACAAGAGCATAAAGTTCCTATGGATATGCTTTTGGGCGTGGTGATGACCTTTTTTCAGATGTTGTTGCTTGCGGCGCTCTCTATCTTCTTCTCAACGTTCACGACTCCTGTCGTCAACTTCTTCCTCTCGTTTGGCGTGTTCATGGTGGGGAACCTTTCGAGCGTTACCGATTCTTTAGCCTCAAACCCGAACCCGCTCGTCAGCAATGCAGGCAAGATAGTTCACTACCTCCTGCCGAACTTTGGAAACTTCAACATCCAAAACTCCATCATCCACCCCACTATCGAGATTAAGAACCAAGAGGTGTTTATGATGCAAAACATCATCTACGCGATAGTTTACTCGCTCGTTCTGCTCACGCTTGCGGTACTCATCTTCGACCGTCGGGAGGTGTAAGCGATGGCAACCAAACGCTTACCGGATGATTTGCAAAATAGACGCAAAAAAGCCGTGCCGATACTCATCGTTCTGTACGCTCTGACCATGTTTTTGCAGGCTCAGATAGATCCCCGCGTCAGGGAGTTGCGCTCAGGCGAACAGGGTTTAGAATCGACTTCGGGGGGACTCGGCGGCGAGTTCCTTCTGCTACCGCTTCTCGGTTTCCGCGAGGCGGCGGCGGGGTTGCTCTGGGTGCGTTGCGACGAGTTCTTCCATAGCGGCGACTACGACGCGATTCTCCCGCTTGTGCGACTGATAACGTGGCTCGACCCCCATGCCGAGAACGTCTTTATCACGGGCGCATGGCACTTGGCTTATAACTTCACCGACTCGACAGAGCGCTCTGATAGGCGCTATATCGTTCCTTCGCAAGAGCTACTTAAAGAGGGCGTTCGCAACAACCCGCGAATCCCGGACATCAACTTTGAGTTGGGGTGGCAGAACTACGATAAAGTGAAAGACTATAGCGCGGCGGCGGCGGCTTTTACGGCGGCTATCAATACGCGAGCATGGAAGGGGAGCGACGACTTTCCTTATGGCGCGCCCCTCAAAACGCACCATATTCTCGCGCACACCTACGCCAAGCAGGGGCGTATACCTGAAGCTATCGCGGAGTGGCGACGCGCTTTGGCGCGTAGCGCGGAGCAGTTGGCGCGCGACCCTAGAAACTTTACGTACATATCGCTCAACGCCGCGGAAAAGAATAACATCAAGGAACTCTTCCAACGTTACCATGACCGCTACACCGACCACGACCACGAGAAGAGCGTCAATCCTACGAAATATCCGTTTGTGATTGCGCCGCCCAAAGGGTCGAATATCCCCAAGCCGTGGGACGTAAACCTTCATGTCAAGTTTGAAGCGCCCCGACCAAAGGTCTTCAAAATGAGCGGGACAATGAATATTGCAGACGGCGCTCGGCTTGAAGTCCGTATCTCCGACTGGGACTACGATGCGCGTGACATGAAAAGGCGCGATGTTGTTAGCAAGGAGATTCTGCAAAAGTTCAAGGTGGAAGAAGACCAGACTATCCTGATGGATACCGCCTCCGTCCGTAAGAACAGGTTTGAGAAAGAGTTGGACATGAGCAAAGACCCTCGTATGTATAGCTTCGCGGCGGATACCTACAAGGTGATATTCACGTTCAATATCCGAACAACCTCTCCGCACATTCAAGACCGACACGGCTATAGCGGCGAAGGGCTTATGGATGTCAAGGAGCATATCGTTCTTGACCGCCACATCGACCTGCTTGGCACGAAGATGATTGAAGGGCAGGATGGCGAGGGCCCCGTGTGGGATGGCAAATCTGTGCCGTGGCTTATAGATGGCAAGGGCGTATACGGGCAACCCGCTCGTCTTGTTCGCGTCACCTACAAACTGAGCCGCAAGCAGTTGTTGGGATTAGAACCCATCACGAATAAGGATGTTGTTCCGAACGACGCGCTCTAAGCGTCTTCTCATCTGAATAGGTTCGCCGCCATGAGGGAGACAACTCCCTCATGGCTTTTTTAGGAGGTAAGCCCCCGCATGAAACACAAAAAAACGCTCGTTTTTGTACTGGCTCTCGTTATGCTCGCGACTCTCAGTTGGGCGGGCTACCAACTACAGGCGCGTCACGTCGGGCGGCAAGCGGACGGCTCTTTTGTCGTCTCCACCGGACAACATATCGAGGCGGGAACTATCGCCTTCGATGGTCGCCCCGTTGATATTGCGCTTCACCCCTCCGGGCGCTTCTTCGCGATTCTGAATCAGAAAGAGGTTTTCCTCGCAACGAAGGGCGGTATCCTACCCGATTCACGCTCTCCGCTAAACGATGGCGCGAGCTATCACGGTCTCGCATGGACGCCCAATGGCGAACGGCTCTTCGCAAGCGTATCCGATGGGTTTGTACAGGCGTTTAAGTTACAGGGAGAAAAACTCATTGCCGACGGCAAAATAGACATCCGCCCGGAAGACGATAAAGATAACCCTCGCCCCGGCGGAATGGCTATCACGAAAGATGGAACGCGCCTCTACGTCGCCGCAATGGATAGAAACGCGGTTGTGGAGGTGGATTTAGCCACGAACAAGCGCCTACGCGAATATACCGTCCAACAACTCCCTTTTGAGGTGAAACTGAGCGAAGACGAGAAAACGCTTGTCGTAACGAACTGGGGAGGGCGCAACCCAGAACCAGAAGACGAAAAAGAGCAGACAGGGAACACGATGATTGTGGCGGATTCGCACGGCGGGGCGGCTTCCGGCACGGTCAGCCTGATACAGCGCGATAGCGGCGCAGTAAAGTCTACTCCTATCGGCTTGCATCCGTGCGGCATCCTCGTGAAAGGGGATACCGCCTATATCGCGAACTCGAATGAGGACAATATCTCTGTTGTGAGTATCGCGGAGGCGAAAGTCACCCGCACAATCCCCATCAAATGGGGCAAAATGAACCTCTTCGGGAGTATGCCCGACGCGCTTGCGATGCACGGCGATACGCTCTACGTTGCGAACGGCGGAGACAACGCCATCGCGGAGGTAGACATTCCTAGCGGCGCGGTTAAGGGTTTTCGGGGCGTGGGCTACTACCCCGTCGGTATCGCCCTGAGCGGCGACGGCAAGACCGCCTACGTGGTCAATACAAAAGGCAACGGCTCCACAAAGCGAACCGCCAAAGGCGAAGCGGGCAACACGCACGACTTTCAAGGGACGGTATCGGTGTTGGATTTGACCGCCGACCTCGCGCACGCCACTCAGCAGGTCGCCCGCGACAACAGTTGGGAGAGAGACCGCCAGTCCCTCAATCCTGACCTAGACGTGTATAAGGGCGCGATACAGCACGTACTCTACATCATCAAAGAGAACCGCACCTACGACCAGATTTTGGGCGATATGCCGCAAGGAAACGGCGACGCGAAACTGTGCGACTTAGGACGCAAAATTACGCCGAACGCCCATGCGATAACCGAACAGTTCACCCTCTTTGATAACGCCTACACGAGCGGAACGAACAGCGCGGATGGGCATACATGGACAACGCAGTCTATCGTCAACGACTATCTGGAGCATTTCTATACGGGCTATCGCACCTATCCCGACGACGGCGACTGCGCGATGGCGATGTCTCCAACCGGCGCACTGTGGGAGAAGGCGCTACAGAAGGGCAAAACCTTCCGCGACTATGGCGAGTACTGCGACGACGAGTTGGCAGTGTTTACGCCTACCGTTAAGAGTTGGCTGGAGGTGTGGAAGGATAGGCAGAGCGGAAAGCATAGGATACAGACCTCCGTAAATACCCGCGTCGCAAGCCTACGCCCCTACGTTCACCCTCACGTCGTCTACTGGCCCCTCTTGCAGAGCGACCAGCAACGCGCCGACCTCTTTATTGGCGAGTATAGGCGGTTTAGTCGCGAAAACAGGGTTCCCAACCTGATGATGCTTACGCTACCCTGCGACCATACGGAGGGGCGCGACCCCGCCTACCCGAAACCGCAGTCTATGGTGGCGGACAACGACCTCGGACTTGGGCGCGTTATTGAGGCGGTATCGCATAGCCCGCAGTGGAAGAACACCTGTATCTTTGTGATTGAGGACGACTCGCAGTCGGGCTACGACCATGTAGATGGACACCGCACGGTATATATGGCTCTCAGCCCCTACACGAAGCGCAAATACGTCTCGCATGAGATGAACACGACGGTCTCTATGGTGCGCTCTATTGAAAAGATGCTCGGTCTTTCGCCCATGAACCGCTTCGACGCGCTGACTCCGCCTATCGCCGACTGCTTTACCAATACCCCCGACCTTACGCCCTACAACGCGGTTCCGAACCAGATTCCTCTGGACGATATGAACCCGCCGATGGAGAAGCAGAGCAGGGCGGAGCAGGAGTGGACGCGGAAATCGCTTGCGCTAGACTGGTCGGGACCGGATAGGGCTGACTCGTACACCCTAAACCGCGTTATCTGGCATACGCTTCACGGGGTCAAGACTCCCTACCCTGTGGTTACGCATTAGGTGTTAAGAAGAACGCAATACCCCCGTGTCCAGAGTGGACGCGGGGGTATTTTGCTCTATGGGCGGGGGAATTATGGCTCGCCTCTTTTAGTAGACTAGACCTCTAATCGTCTTCCCTGTCTTTTTTGTCTGCGGAGCGAATGAACAGACGAATCGGCGTGCCTTCTAGCGGATAGACCTCTCGTATACGGTTCTCAAGGTAACGCTGATAGGAGAAGTGGCACAGTTCGGGGTCGTTGCAGAAAAGAATGATAGTCGGCGGCTCTACGCTCGCCATCGTAGCGTAGTAGACTTTCAACGCCTTGCCGTGCGCGGAGTGCGGGCGGCGCTCCACCGACTCGCGAATCAGGCGGTTGAGTTCGCCTGTCGGGATGCGGTAGGCATGGTTTTGCGCGGCTCCGATGGCGGTGTCTAGTACGGCGCGTATGCTAAACTGCTCTTGCGCCGAGATGAACACCAGCGGGGCGTAGCTCAGGAAGGGACACTCGTCGCGGAACTTGTCAGAGAACTTGGTGATTTTCGCCATGTCCGCCTTCTGAATTTTGCCGTCTTTGAAGACCACGCCGGGGTCTACCAAGTCCCACTTGTTCACGACGATAATACAGGCGCGTCCATTTTCGTGCGCCATGCCCGCCACGCGCTTATCGCCATCCAGAATACCCGCCTTGCCGTCGATAACCACAACGGCGACGTTGCTACGCTCTAGGGCGGAGCGGGCGCGAAGCACCATGTAGTACTCTACTGTCCCCTGAATTTTGCGGTTTCGGCGAATACCAGCGGTGTCTACGAGAACCAACTGCTGATTGTCCCACTCGAAGAGGGTGTCCACCGCGTCGCGCGTCGTGCCGGGAATGGGGCTGACAATGGCGCGGTTCTCCCCTAATATCGCATTAAGGAGCGAGGACTTACCGACGTTCGGTCTGCCGATAATGGCGAGGCGAATCTGGTTTTCCATCCCGCCCTCTTCTTCGGGCTGTTTGGGAAGGAGTTCTATCACCTTATCGAGCATATCCGCTACGCCTCTGCCGTGTATCGCGGAGACGGTGAACATTTCGGCATAACCTAGCGAGTAGAACTCAATAGCCTCCGCCTCAAGGCGCGGGTTATCTGTCTTGTTCACAACGAGCAGAATAGGGCATTTCGCTTGGCGTAGCGCGTCGGCGAGGTCTTGGTCGGTGCGGGTCATGCCGTCCGCCGCGTCTACAATAAAGAGGATAAGGTCTGCCTCCTCCATTGCGATTTCGGCTTGAAGGCGAATCTGTACGGTGAGGGGGTCGGTCTCATTGGGGATGATGCCGCCCGTGTCTATGAGCGTGAATTCGCGCCCTAGCCACTCTACATTATGGTAGAGGCGGTCGCGGGTGATACCGGGGATGTCTTCGACAATTGCGACTCTACGCCCGATAAGGCGATTAAAGATGGTGGATTTGCCGACGTTAGGTCTGCCGACAACGGCGACGAGCGGACGAGCCATAGAAGCGAACTCACTTTCTGCTGTCCTGCCTCGCGCTCTTCAAACAGAAGGTCTTAGCGGGAGGGGAACAGGGGAAGGGGGCGTAAATGCCAGTTGGTAAAGGGTGCGTGCTTTTTCAATATCTTCTCTGGTGATAGGGATTGACGAGCGGCAAGCGCGTTACATGGGAGTATTCTCAGTAGGAAATTGGGTTGGTTTGAGTTAGCATTGTACCCAATTTAAGGGGAAATGTCAAGTTGTGGGTAAGAGCCGTAAGAGTTCAGGGTTATAGGAGTAAAAACCGCAAAACACGCAAAAAAAAAATGTAAAACTAACGCGCTGTATTACGGCTCCTTCTCGCTATCGCTCCCGCTAGAACGAAGGAGTTCCTGCGGATGAGGGTCAGCGATATGGAGTGACGGGCGCAGAAGCTGTTCGCTGTCTTCACTACCCGCGTAGGTCGGGCGCAGTAACATTTTCGCCTCCCTCTCTCCCAGCGTCCGCTGTTCAATGGAGGCTATCGCCGAATCAATGCCTATCGCTACCTCTTCTCCCAATTTTAGAACGGATTTCGACTTCGCCATACGGCGTAAAGCGGGTAAATCCTCAGCGGAACCAAGACTTCGGAGTATTCTCGCCACAGGGACTGCGTATTTAAGTACAGCGTACTTTCTCCGAGCGATTTGCGTATACATCTCCAGCGCGTCCCGTAGAGTTACAGATTGGCTCGGAGCGAGCGCAACAGGTTGTCGTCCCAATTCCAGAAGGCGTTCTACATAGTCTGCCGCTTTCGAGAGGGAGGGACACTCGTAGTCTGCAAGTCGCTCAACAAAATTTCGCTCGTCGCTGTACATATCAACAAACACTCTGTATGCCGCAAAAGCGCTAATTCCGATAAGCGTCAAAATCGGAAATAGGAACAGACACGGGAGCAGAAATAGAACTCCGTCAATCAGAAATGGAACCATGCACCCGGATGCCAAATCCCTTCCGTCATCTACCCGTTGAGATATATCCGCAAATCGCTTACGCTGTTGAAATGACTGAGCGACGCGAATCTCGTCCTGACACCGCGTCATCAACTGGTTAAATTCGTCATCTTGCGTCGGTTCCATTGGTATTCCCTCACTCCCCCAAAATCAGAGCGCCGTCGCGTTCCGTGAAAGGCGTTCGAGGTTAAAGGACGGTATTGGAACCGCCCCTCACCATTTCGGTAAGGGGCGGCGGTTAGGCTCTTATTGACCGTAGAGTTAAGCGACTCCTCCCGTTACGCCATAGGAACAGGGCGAGAGAGGTCGTTGCCAGAGAAGCGCTCCGCCTCCGGGTCCCAAGCCACGCTCAGGCGTTCCTCCCACTGACGTAAAAAGACCTGTTTGCACCACGCCTTATTGACCTTCCAGTGGCGATAGGTCTCCCCGCCAACGCCATCTTGAAAGCGGCGTTTTGTATGTACGGGCATATCCACTCCGAGAACGCTCTGAATGCCGGAACTCACTATCTCGCCTTTGAGCGCGGCGAGGCGCTCCTCGCTCCCGTTCAAAACGACATCAAAGGGAATCGTCAGGGAGGCGGCGATAACAGAGCGAACCGAGTAGGGCGAAAACGCTCGGAAACCGTACTTCATGGCGGGGGCGAACGTCCGTACATAAGAGCGCGATAGTCCGCCTGAGTAGGTCAGGCTGTGCTTCATCGCGGAAACGCCCCACCCCTCTTGATAGAGTAGCGGGTTCCGCAAAACGCTAGAGATGGTGAGGTCGGAGTCCTCAAGCGGGTACGATTTTAGGTTCTCATCCCCTCCATCTCCATCAAGCAGATACTTGAGGTTGGGATACGTCGCCCGAATCGCTTTCAGGAGGCAGAGCGCCGCCGCCGCGCACTCCACATCAAGCGGGTGGTAGTCCTCAATCACAGAGATAGCCTCTTCGAGGTTAACCTCCGCCGCCGGAACCTGAACGCGCTCCCAGGTGTGGAGTAGCCCCAGTTCACGCATCATCTGTTCCGCCTGAGCCGCGTCCTTGCCGCCGCCGAGGTCGAGCGTGAAGGCGCGAACTCTATCGGGCGAACTCCCCAACTCTTGCAGGGCGTGTCGCGCCATGAGCAGAACCGACGTACTATCAATGCCGCCCGAAAACGCAATGGCGATAGGCTCTTCGGCGGGCGCATTCGCTACCCAACTCTTCACGGCTTCGTAGGTCGCCTGAATATACTGCGCTCCTCGCTCCTCAATGTCGGGGGAACCCTGACCTATCACGGGGTCGAAAAAGCGACGGTAGCGCGGGGAGGGGTCGGGACAACCTATCTGGTCAATCTCAATAAGGTGGTGCGCGGGAACCATGCGGGTATAGGAGGGGTCGAACTGCCAGCCTATCTTATTCTCCTGACACCACTGGTAGAGCCGCTCTATTCTATCCGCGACAATGAGGTAGGGCCCGTGAAACATCTTTGCGACAAAGTAGCGCAGAGGTATCCCCGTCGTTCGCGCTAGGCGCACAGTCTGCCCATCCCGCGAGACCACCGCGAAGTGTCCATCGGTGGCGCGTAGCCTCTCAATATCGCCGGTGTGCGTTGCGGAGATAACCTCTTCCAGCGTTGCGCCCGTCAGCGCTTCCGACTGCGGGCTATTCAGGGTCATTAACCTTTCGACTCCTGCTAACATAGTTCTCTTTCTCCCTTGTGAAAATGTGGTCGCCGTATTCAAAAACAAGAATTAGTTACGAATACGGGAACGGTGACATAATCTGTTTCGCCCTGAGCGAAGAAAACTCCTTTTTCTCTTTGGGGAGAGGTTAAGAAGGCGTTACCAATGAAGAGACCGAGCGCGCTTTTTTACGAGGGGATTAGGTCGCTCCCCTAAGTTTTTGTTTCTCTCCAAAAAGTCGGGATTAGTGGTAGATTCTCTATATCGTCCCTTTAAGGAGAGTTCCCATGCCCCGC
>CAIJLM010000158.1 GCA_903821495.1 uncultured Chthonomonas sp.
ATCTACATCGCCAACACGAACTCGGTTATTCGCTTTCCTTATCATCCGGGCGATATACACCCTCAGAGCAAGGGCGAGACCCTTATCAACGACCTGCCCGGCGGCGGCTATCATCAGCACTGGACGCGAAATCTGCTCTTCTCTCCAGACGGTAAAAAACTCTATGTGAGCGTAGGTTCAGAGTCGAATGTGGGCGAGGAGCCTGAGAAACGCGCCGCCATTTTAGAGTATAACCCTGACGGCACAGGCTATCGCGTCTTTGCAAATGGGATACGGAATCCTGTGGGGTTGGCATGGCATCCCGCTACGGGAGAACTCTGGACGGCGTGCAATGAGCGAGACGGTTTGGGCGATGAACTCGCGCCCGACTATATGACTGCCGTGAAGGATGGGGGATTCTATGGCTGGCCCTACTACTACGCGGGGGGCGGTCACGACCCGCGTATGCCCGAAAAGCCGGAACTACAAAAAAAGACGCTTCTACCGGACTTACTGTTTCTCTCTCACTCCGCGGCGCTAGGCATCCTGTTCAATACCGCCGACCAGTTCCCCGCGCAGTACAAAAATAGCCTTTTCGTGGCGCTACACGGCTCGTGGAACCGAACGAAGAAGGTGGGCTACACCATTGCGCGTATGCTAACCGATAGCGACGGCAAGCCTACGGGGAGCTATGAGGACTTTGTGTCGGGGTGGCTGTTACCGGATGGGCGCGTATGGGGCAGACCTGTCGCTTTAACACTCGCTAAAGACGGCTCCATGCTCATTACGGACGACGCGGCGGGGGTTATCTGGCGGCTGAGTTATACAGGCAAATGAGTCTATAACCCAATAATGAGCATCAGTAACGCTTTCTGTGTGTGCAGGCGATTTTCCGCCTGCTCGTAAATCGCGTCCGCGTGTATGTCCATGATCTCCGCCGTCACCTCTTCGCCCCTATGGGCGGGGAGGCAGTGCAGAACGATAGCGGAGGGCTTCGCGTGCGCCATCAACGCCGCGTTTATCTGGTAGGGGACGAAAACATTACCCCTCTCATCCTTCTCTGTCTCCTGCCCCATGCTCGTCCACACGTCGGCATACACCGCGTCCGCGTCGCGGACAGCGGCGATAGGGTCTTGAAAGATTTCGATTTTCGCGCCGGTCTCCTGCGCGATACGCTCCGCCTCCGCCACATAAGCGGGGTCTGGAAAGTAACCCTCTGGGCATCCCGCCGAGATATTCACGCCCATTTTGGCGCAAGCCAGCAGAAGAGCGTGAAGCACGTTGTTGCCGTCCCCCACGTAAGCCAGTTTAAGCGCGTTTCCGAGAGCGCCCGCCCGCTCTTGCAAGGTGAGCATATCCGCGAAAGCCTGAATAGGGTGTTCCTTGTCGCTGAGGGCGTTTATGACGGGAACTGTCCCTGTTCGCGCCAACTCCTCCACCGTCTCGTGGCTAAACACCCGCGCCGCAATCACGTCCACCCACCGACTAAGCACATTCGCCACATCCGCCACCGATTCCCGCGAGCCTAGCCCAATTTCGTTCGCGGCTAAGTTTATCGCATGACCGCGCAGGTGCGCCATACCCGCCTCGAAACTGACGCGAGTGCGGAGAGAGGGCTTCTCGAAAATCATCGCAAGGGTGCGCGGGTACGTCCACGCCACCGCCATCTGACGCTGTACATCGAGGGCTTTCAAGCCTTTCGCTACCTCCAAAACCGCGTTGAACTGTGCGGAGGAGACATCGAACAGGCTCAGGCAGTGTTTTTTGCGCCAACCCGTTAGGTCGTTCGCTATAAGCGCCCTGAGGCTCTCTATCTCTTCAGAAGGGGTGTTTTCGACGGCGGTCATCTGGTCTCTCGCTTTCAAAGTGTGGATAGCGCGGGCTACGCCGCTTGCGGAGATAGTATGACATAGTTCGCGGGGGCGTGTGAACCCCCTTCTCTTGTTTTGTAGCGAGCAGGAGTTCGTCCTAACGGAGTACAATAGTGTAGGTATTGTATTGAGAAGCACATTTGACGGCGCAAGGCGAGAACTTTACGTTATGAAATACGGGCTACGACTTATCCTTGGGGCGGTTGCGCTCCTTATTACAGCGGGGGCGAAGGCGCAAACGGTAGATAACGCCTACTTTGAGGCGCGAGTGCGTCCCATACTTCAAAAAAACTGTTTGGGGTGTCACGGGGTGGGGAGTACATTGGGCGGGCTTGACCTGCGTTCGCGCGAGTCCGCGCAGCTCGCCCTGCAGCTGCATCACGGGCGCCTCGCCAGGGGCCTCGCGCTCGAGAAATTTTGCCAGCAGCTGCCCGATCTGCACATGCGACACCGCAGCGTCGCGCACTCCCAGCAGGAAGCTCGTCAGCTCGCCCGTGCGAGAGGCGATGACGTCGCTTCGGTGGCCTTTGCCGTAGGTGCGGACAGGCAGCGTCGGCAGCTTAGC
>CAIJLM010000159.1 GCA_903821495.1 uncultured Chthonomonas sp.
ACGATTCGATGCCTCCCAATTCGGTTCGCACCATAAAAGAGAACAAGGTTATCAAGCGGGAAGTGATCAACCCCAACAAAAAAGAGGAGGGGGTCGGGGGTCTTCTGCTTCTCGCTGACACCATTTTGCCTACCAAACCAGTGAAGGTTGGGGATAAGTGGGACGTGGGGAGCGAAGATAAGGAAAAAGGCTCAAAAGTTAAATTAGACGCCTCGCTTACCGCGGCGGAAAAGGTGAAGGATTTCGACACTCTCAAAATCACATGGAAGGCAAGTTTCACCTCAAAGAAAGACGGCATGGAAAAAAACGTCAATTTGTCAGGTGAGACCAACGTAGACATTAAGACAGGAAAAGCCGTCAAGACAAAACTCACCTCTGTGGTAAGTCTTGATAAAACGCTCAAGATTCGCGGTATGCAGATTGACCTGCTGACCGAAAAAGAGGTCATGGAACTGGACAAGAAGTAGATCGGCTTCTGCATTTTATTGAGGGAGGCGCGTTCCTAGCGACGCGCCTCCTCTTTTGCCGTATTCGGGCAGGAATTTTCTCTCATTGCGCCGAATTTTAGAAGCCTAGTAGTCCGTCAAGGTAGGATGCAGGTTCGCCCCTACCCACACAAGATACCGTGAAAAGAGCGCTAGACCTCACTCGGCGAAACCCCTCCCAACATTAACATAGGAGCAGAATAGATGTCGGAGTACACCCCCAAGGGGCTATTAACACTCGAAGAGTTGACACAAGCGATAACCCGTGACGAGATTGACACCGTGCTTGTGGTCTTCCCCGATATGTATGGGCGGCTTGTAGGGAAGCGCGTGACCGCCTCTTTTTTCCTTGACCAGGTAGCGGAGGGCGGGGTACACGCCTGCGACTATCTACTCGCCTGCGATATGGAGATGGATCCCGTTCCCGGCTACAAGTTCACGAGTTGGGAGTCGGGCTACGGCGATTTTCACTGCGTCCCCGATTTCAGCACGCTACGCATTGCGAGTTGGCTTCCCAAAACCGCCCTTATTATCTGCGACCTGCACAACGATAAACAGGATAAGCCCGTAGAGGTGGCTCCGCGTCAGATGTTGAAGAGGCAGCTGGAGGGCGCGGACGCGCTGGGCTTGAAGGTAATGGCGGGTATGGAGATTGAACTCTACCTGTTCAATGAGACCTACGAGTCGGCGAGAGAAAAACGTTATCAGAATCTGAAAACCGCTGGCTCCTACATTGAGGACTACCACATCCTGCAAGGAACGAAGGAGGAGCCGCTTATCCGCGAAATTCGCAACCACCTCGAAAAGAGCGGCGCGCCTGTCGAGACCAGTAAAGGCGAATGGGGACCCGGTCAGCAAGAGATAAACCTGCGCTTTTCGGAAGCCCTTGTGCAAGCCGATAGAAACGCGCTCTACAAGCACGCCGCAAAAGAGATTGCCTACCTAAACGGCAAGGCGGTCACGTTTATGGCGAAGTGGGACGAGACGCAGGCAGGCTCTGGGATGCACATTCACCTGAGTCTGTGGGATAAAGAGACGGGCAAATCGCTCTGCGCTGGCGACACCCCTCTACCCCCTCTACAAGTGACCGAGATTTTTCGCCACTTCGTTGGGGGTTGGATAGCCCACGCCCGCGAAATCACCGCCTTCTACGCGCCCAATGTCGCCTCATACAAGCGGTTTCAGTCCGGTTCGTTTGCGCCGACGGGTATCGCGTGGAGCGTGGACAATCGCACCGCGGGCTTTCGTATGGTGGGGCATGGCTCTTCGCTTCGTATTGAGTGCCGTATTCCGGGCGCAGATGCGAACCCCTATCTCGCTTTCGCCGCCTCCATTGCCGCGGGTTTAGATGGCATTCGCAACCGCATAGAGCCGCCCGACGTTTTCGAGGGCGACATCTATCAGGCGAACAACCTCGCTCGCGTTCCTTCCAACCTCCATGAAGCGATAGCGGAGCTGGAAAAGAGCGCGTTTCTGCGGGAGGCGTTCGGCGCGGAGGTCATCGAACACTACCTGCACTACTTCAAAACGGAACAGCGCAAGTTCGACGCGGTGGTGACGGACTGGGAGAAGATGCGCTTCTTCGAGCGGATTTAGCGGAAGGGGGCAGTCATGCGAGACCTGAACACCGTTTCGGTGAAATGGTTGGTGAGGTACAGAACTTCGAGGGCGTAAAACACTCTCTTCCTATACGGTTCAATGTGACATATCGTCCGTAGACTCATCTTCTACATCTGACTATACTTCCAGTATGACTAACTCGAAGAAACAGATGCTAACCGCTCTCGGCTCCCTAGTCCGCAAGAGACGCAAGAGCCTGAACATTTCGCAAGAAGAACTCGCCTATCGCTGTAATCTTGACCGCACGTACATTTCAGGGATTGAGCGGGGCAAGCGAAATCCTTCTTTCACCATCATTGTTCAACTGGCTGTTGGTTGCGAGGACACGGTATCTGGTCTTCTGAGTAGTCTGGAAGGCGAGATGCAAGATGGAAGAGATGCAGGTTCACCGTGAGCGAGTTCACGGAAAAGCCTCCGAGCGGTATGTAGATGTTACGTTCATGTATTCGGACGCGCCCGATTGGGAGGCTTCTATCCCAATCGAATATAGGCGCACGGGAATATCCTTGACCGATGAAGCGGAGATAGCGGCGTATCTTTTGCAATGCCATGAACATTGTCGCCGCGCAAACTGGACTGCCTGGAAAACGGAACAATTGGTATTCTGGGACGAAAAACCTAACGCGAATACGACTCGCTCATTTTTTGACGGGTTACTCTCTTTTACATGGACGTGTGTGCAGTGCCAGCTCCCTGCTAACCCGAACTGGGCGCGAAGG
>CAIJLM010000160.1 GCA_903821495.1 uncultured Chthonomonas sp.
AGGTGTCGCGCTCAATAGAGACCTTTACATTGGCGGGTATACGTTCAATACAGGAGGGGGCGAGGATGTAGCACCCCGCGTTGATGTAATCTATTCCGGTGGGCGCGATGTCGCGGTCAAGCGCGAGTCGCTTTTTGAGCTCCTCCGTAGGCTCCTCCCAACGCTCCACTTCGCCATCGGGGGAGAGAGTGAGAACGCCGAACGGGTTGGGGCTTGGGACTTCGGTGAGCGTGATGGTGGCGGAGGCTTGCTTCTCGTTGTGAAAGGCGATAATCGTAGTCAGGTCGAAATCCATAAGAACGTCGCCATTGAAGACGACGACGGGGGAATCAGGGACGAGTTGCGCCGCGTTGCGGATGGCTCCGCCCGTGCCTAGCGCCTCTTTCTCCACCGCATACTGCATCTTCACGCCAAAGCGAGAGCCGTCGCCGAAATGCCCCTCAATTCGCTCCGCCATGTAGTTGGTGGCGAACACGATGTCGGTTACGCCGTGCTTGCGTAAGAGCGCGACTTGATACTCAAGGAAGGGGCGATTCGCGACGGGTGTGAGGGGTTTAGGGCGTTGGTAGGTAAGGGGGCGAAGGCGCGTGCCTAGCCCGCCCGCTATGATAATGCCTTTCATTATTTATGCTTTCTATTTTTTGCCTCGCCCTGTTTGGAGGCGTTTCGTTCTGTTTGGTCTCTCTAAACGGACTCTTCTAAAGCGAAAGCGACTGCGTTATCCCAGTTCATAGTACGCCCATGCTGATAGTGGGTTTGGAACTCTTTCTCGCCTAAAGCGGTCTGTACAGCCTCTTGCAAGACCCTATGCTCCTCAATTGCGGAGCTAGAGAGCGTAGAGCCGATTTCATCGCGGAGGCTATCGGATGCGCCGAGTAGCCGCGCCGCTCTATCGTAATGCGCCGCCTCGTAGTTGAGTTGCGAGAACGACCATAAGCCGAATACCATCTGCCCTCTGTCTCGCAGTTGGCGCGTGATTTTTAGCCCTTGCGTGAGGTAGTCTTTCGCGTCCACGAGTTCGCCTAACCGTAACTGGACTCGCCCTAGGTTCGCAAGGTAGACCGCCTCTCCTATCTGGGAACCCGTTTCGCGGAAGATGGCTATCGCTTGTCGATAGAGGACGCTCGATTCGGTGAAGTCCTCCTCATCGTAGGCGAGGTTGCCCATGTTTCCAAGTATCATCGCCTCGCCGTAGCGGTCTCCTAGTCGCCGCACCACTTCCAACGCTTGACGGTAGTATTCGCGGGCTTGCGCTAGTTCACGTAGAAAGACGGACATATTCCCAAGCGTGTTCAAGCAGAGCATCTCTTCGGCGCTATCTCCCACTTCACGGGCAATCTGTAGCCCCATTTCAAGGGTCTCTCTCGCTTCGGCGTACTCTCCCAAACGGTGGTGCATAACGCCCACCCAGTGCAACGCTTTGGCGCGCGCGTTTGTTCGCGCCGTCGCCCCTGTGTGCGCGATAGCCGCTTTGAGGTAGTCTCGCCCCATGCGAAGATAGCCGCGCCGCCACCAATAGCGCCCTAAAGCGCCCGCCAGACGCATAGCGCTCTCCGCGCCGTCGCTGTCGTTTAGGCAGGTTTCGAGCGCAATTCGCAGGTTATCGTGTTCTACATCGAGCCGCTTCAACCAATCAGCCTGCTTGGGCCCCATGATTGCTGTCTCTGCGGATTCGGCGAACTGTAGGTAGTACTCTTGATGTCGAGTTCTTGTCATCTCGGCGGGATCGCTCTCCTTCATAATATCGCGCGCGTATTGGCGCACGGTTTCCAAAAGGCGATAGCGGGTCTCCCCTAGATGCGACTCCGCAATCACCAACGATTTATCAACCAGTGAGATAAGGAGGTCTAAAACCTCCCAATCTTCTATTAGTTCGCCAGAACAGACTCGTTCCGCCGCCTCCAGAGTCCAGCCGCCCGAAAAGATAGAGGCGTTGCCACATCAGGCGCTCCTGCTCGTTTAGGAGGTCGTAGCTCCAGTCAATGAGGGCGCGAAGCGTCTGCTGTCGTGGTAGGGCGGTGCGAACGCCGCCCGTCAGGAGGCGGAACAGGTTATCAAGGCGGTTGTTTATCTCTTCAACCGACATAGCGCGAATACGCGCCGCCGCCAACTCAATGGCAAGGGGAATGCCGTCTAGTCGGTAGCAGAGTTCTGCGAGGGCGGGGGCGTTCTCGTTTGTCACGGCGAAGGCGGACTGATGGAATACGGCGCGGTCTATAAACAGCCGTACCGCCTCGAACTGCGTGAGGGCTTCTAGCGACACCCTATCCTGCGGGTTCGGGCGAGAGAGGGGCGGCATACGGTAGAGTAGCTCTCCCGGCACGCCCAGCGCCTCGCGGCTAGAGGCGAGCGCCCGCACGTTTTGGCAGGACTGTACAAGGGCGGCGATGACCCGCGCGGACTCTGCGATAAGGTGTTCGCAGTTATCTATTACGAGAAGCAGACTTTTTGTCTTGAGATAGGCGAGAATGGTTTGTAGGAGCGGTCTTCCCGGCTCTTCGCGTATATTCAACACCGCCGCAATCGCATGAGTGACGATAGAGGAGTCTGTGACGGGAGCCAACTCAATGAACCAAACGCCGTCCTTGTAGTTCTCCAGAACCTCCGCCGCAATTTGAAGCGAGAGGCGCGACTTGCCGCATCCGCCAAACCCCGTAAGCGTAAGAACTCGCGTGGTCGAAAGCAGTTCGTTCACCTCGCGCAACTCCTTTTCGCGCCCGATGAAGGAGGTGGTCTGCTGTGGCAGGTTGTTCGGGTATTCGGGATTATCGAGAGATTTGAGGGGCGCGAACTCGGAGGGCAGGGCGGGGTGCAACAGTTGGAAAACCTGCTCGGCGCGGGCGAGGTCTTTCATGCGGTGCGCGCCCATTTCGCGCAACGCAGAGCCTTCTGGTAGGGAGTCGCGCACGAGTTCTTGCGTCACGTTTGAGAGGAGGACTTGCCCCCCATGCCCCAAACTGAGGAGACGCGCCACGCGGTTTAGCGGCGCGCCGAAGTAGTCGTTGTCTCTCTGCTCCACCGCCCCCGTGTTAAGCCCCATGCGAACCTTAATGGGGATAGGAGTAGCCCACGCCTCCGCCTGAATCGCCAGTTGCGCGTCTAGGCAGGCTTTGAGCGCGTCGGAGGCGAGAGTAAAGACCGCGCAGAAGGCATCGCCTATCACTTTGAAAACGACCCCGTTGTTCTCGACAATAATTTTATGGAGGAGAGAGTCGTGTCGTTCCAAAGCGACGCGCATCGTGTCGGGATGATTTTCCCAAAGGCGCGTGCTTCCTTCAATATCGGTAAACAAAAAAGTGAGAGTGCCCGTAGGTAGATTCATAGTGAAAGGCAGTCCTGATAATGCAGGGTGGCGGTGATTTGTAAGGTGTTTCAACGAAACAGGCGCGGATTCCTTGTTTTAGCAGGTATTCGCGCTAAAAACGTCGAAAACAGTCAGGGATACGCTCTATTTGGCGAGGAGGCTACAGAGATGGATAGGTCGTGCTTGGAGTATCGGCTTACGGCGCAAGAGCGCGAACAGTTCGAGCGGGAGGGGTATCTCATTGTGAAAGAGGCTCTTTCGCCGCCGCGGATAGAGGCGCTTATACAGGAGGTAGACGGCATACACGCGAAGCGTGTGCAGGAGGGCTTTTCGCCAATGGAGGCGCTCTTCTATCCCGACTTTATACCCGATAGCGCCCTATTTCAAGAGTTGGTCGCGCACCCCCGCCTACTTCCGAAGGTGTGGGGGATATTGGGCTGGAACATCTACCTCTATCACGCGCACCTTATCGTGACTCCGAACTGCGGGAGACCTCAAGACGGTAAGACTTTCGGCTGGCATCAGGATAGCGGGCGCGTCAATCAAGAGGTTGAGTGTCACCCGCGCCCGCGCCTCTCTATTAAGGTCGCCTATTTCTTGTCGGACTGTTCGGAGCCGGGACGCGGAAACTTTTGGGTGATACCGGGTAGCCATCTACAAGACTCGCTAGAGCGTCCCGCTGATGGCATGGGGCAACCTCAAGGAGCGATACCTGTCTGCGTAGAACCCGGATCCGCCGTAATTTTTGACCGCCGAATATGGCATACCGCTACCCCGAACTGGTCGAATGTCACCCGCAAAGTTCTGTTTTATGGCTACGGCTACCGCTGGATTCGCACGAAGGACAACATGACGGTGCAGACGCTGTGGGAGTCCTCTAGCCCCATACAACGTCAGTTGCTGGGGTGGGGCGTGAACTGCAACGGCTTCTTCTCTCCGACGGACGAGGACGTTCCCTTGCGCGTTTGGCTTCAAGAGAATAGCCCCGAAGAGGCGAAATAGCGTACCTCATCCTGTCCTTGTATGTTCGGGCATCCTTCTCCCGATTC
>CAIJLM010000161.1 GCA_903821495.1 uncultured Chthonomonas sp.
ATCCATGCGACGGTGCTGGACGCGAAGGGCGAGCGCATGAGCAAGAGCAAGGGCAACGGCGTAGACCCCATCGACCTAATTGAGAAGTTCGGGGCGGACGCGACGCGCTTCTCCCTGCTACAACAGGCGGGCATGAATCAGGACATCCGCTACAGCGAAGGGCGCACGGAGTTGGCGCGTAGTTTCTGCACGAAACTGTGGAACGCCTCCCGCTTCGTGATGATGAACCTCGATGACAGTGTAACGGGCGAACTTCCCGCCGCTGAAAACCTGACCTCCGCCGACCGCTGGATACTCTCTCGCCTCAACGCGACCATCGGTGAAGTGAACAAGCATCTCGCGACCTACGACATGGACGACGCGACCCGCGCCCTCTATCGCTTCCTGTGGGATGACTACTGCGACTGGTATCTGGAGATGGCGAAGCCGCGCCTCCGCTCAGAGGGCGAAGCCCGCTCTACTATTCAGAACACGCTGGTTTTCGTTTTGGAGACGGCTCTGCGCCTACTTCACCCCATGATTCCCTTCATCACGGAGGAGATTTGGCAGGTCATTCCGCATCAAGGAGAGACCATCTGCCTCGCCCCCTACCCGCAGGTCAATCCCGCGTGGGACTCGCCGGAGGCTACCGCCGCCATTGAAACGACTATCGAAGCGACCCGCGCCCTCCGCAACCTGAAAGCGGAGCTGAACATCCCGCCCGGAACGCGCTTGCAAGCGGCGGCGGTGGTTTCGCGTCCCGAAGTTGCGGAGGCTCTAACCGCAAACGCGCCCCTCATTCAGGAGTTGGCGCGTCTCAGCGAACCGCTTGCGGTGAGTGAAACGGCTCCCCAAGGCGGCAAATGGGTAGGTACGCCCATCACGGGTGCGGAGATTCTGCTAGAGATTGGCGACGCGCTGGACATGGGCAAGGAGTTGGAGCGTATTGAGAAGGAGTTGCAGTCTATTGCGAAGGAGATAGCCCGTTGCGAGGGCAAACTCGGCAATCCGAGTTTCATTGAGCGGGCGAACGCGGAGGTCGTCGCTGTCGAACGTCAACGCCTGAACGATTGGCGCGAGAAGCAGGGGCAACTGGAAGCGCGAAGGCGGCTGTTCGCGGAAGGGTAGCCTAGCCCCTGCCCCTACAGGTCTAACTTGTAGGGGCAGCGTTGGTTTTGGAATTGGATCCCTTTTTACCAGAGCGTCATGCGTCGTTGGAACAAGACTACATGGAAAAGTTAGGATAGTATGAACCCCGCACAAGAGACCTCTGACGCGATAGCCGCCGCCCTCCTCGTATGGTTTCAGCGCCACAAGCGCGACCTCCCTTGGCGGGGCGCGACTCCCTACGGCGTGTGGGTCTCCGAAATCATGCTACAGCAGACGCAGGTAGTTACCGCCACCCCCTTCTACCTCCGCTTCATGGAGCGCTTCCCCACCGTAAACGCCCTCGCGGAAGCCCCCATTGAGGAGGTTTTAGTATACTGGGCGGGGCTAGGCTACTACGCGAGAGCGCGGAACCTGCACCGCGCCGCGCAGAGAGTAGTGGAGGAGTTCGGGGGCGTAGTTCCTGCAAACCCCGCCGAAATCGAGAGTCTGCCCGGTATCGGACGCTACACGGCGGGCGCTATCCTCTCTATCGCCTACAACCTCCCGCGCCCGATTGTAGACGCGAACGTCATACGGGTATTGAGCCGTGTTTTCGGTATCGTAGGCGACCCCAAATCTAGCGCGAATCAGGCGACGCTCTGGAGGCTGGCGGAGCGATTAGTTCCGCAAGCGAACCCCGGCGACTTCAATCAAGGGCTGATGGAGTTGGGGGCGCTCGTCTGCGAACCCGCGGAGCCGCGTTGCGACGCCTGCCCTCTCTTCGTGTTCTGCGCCGCCGGACACTCTCCCGACCCCACAGCCCTCCCCGAAATCCCCGCAGGAAAAGCCGCCGTCTCCGTCACCCACGTCTCCGTCCTGATTCGGAATGAGCAGGGCGCGTTTCTACTCATGCAGCGCCCCTTGCAGGGGCTGTGGGGCGGGCTATGGGAGTTCCCGCGAGCCGTTATGAGGGCGGGCGAAACGCCGAAAGAGGCGGGGCTACGCGCAGGGCGCGAGATAGCGGGCTACGACCTCAGCCTCTCGAAGCAGGTGGCGAAAATCAAGCACAGCGTCACGCATCACCGCATCACGCTCTACGGCTTCATGGCTACTCCCCGCGAACCGCTTCCCCTCGAAAACCCGCACAGAATGGAGTGGGCGCGTCCTCGCGACCTAGACTCCTACGCCCTCTCCGCCCCCCAAACGCTTTTACGAAACGCGCTACAGGCTTTTCTCGTAGAAGAGGGGAAGGGCGTTATGCAACCTACGTTGGAATGGGAGTAAAGAAGAGTGGCGAAAACGAAAAACGGACTGAGCTATAGTGATGAGCGCGAAGCGACGCCGCAACCGCAAACCTACCGAAAACCCGGTTGCTTACGACGGGGCTGTGGTTGCGCTTTCGGTCTCCTGCTCTTACCGTTTCTGCTACTAGGGGGCTTTCTGTTCTGGAACACGCACCGCCCCCAACCCGGAACCCGCGACAAGGAGATATTTCCGGGAATAAAGTACACCCGCGAGGTGTCGAAAGACAGCCCCAAGCAGGTCATTCATATTATTACGATACCGCTAAACTCTCCCGATATAAGTTTTTTAGTGACTCCGCCCGACGATAAAAAGGCGGAGCGCCCTCTAAAAGCCCGCACGACTAGCCAGTTCCTAAAAGAGTTCAAAGTGCAAATCGCCATGAACGGAGATAACTACTATCCCTTTGAAGAGAGTACCTTCATGCACTACCAGCCGTCTCTGAAAGACCTTACAGACCCCGGTAAACTACCCGAAAAACTCTGGTCGTCCTACCCGCAACCGGGCGACCCCGTAGAGACGGAGGGATTCTCCGCCTCACGCGGCGTTACCTACTGCGATAGCGAAGAGAAGCGGAGTAGTTTCCCGACGCTCTACCTCTCTCAAGATAACAAGGTCAGTTTCCACAAGCCTATCGGCAAAGTGTACAACGCCATTTCGGGAAGCCTGATGATTCTGGACAGAGGAAAACATCTGGAACCAGACGAAAAAAAGGTTGTCTATACAGAGAGACACCCCAGAACGGCGATTGGGATAGACAGAGACGGAAAGTGGCTCATACTCCTCGTAGCGGATGGGAGGCAACCCAACTATAGCGAAGGCATGACCCTCATGGAACTCTCGGACGCGCTAGAGCGCCACGGAGCGTGGTCGGCGATGATGTTAGATGGAGGAGGCTCCACAACCCTCGCCATCGAAGACAAGAGCGGGAGCGTCTCTATGCTGAACTCGCCTATCGAAAAACGCATTCCAGGACGCGAACGCCCCGTCGCGAATCACATCGGCGTATTCGTGAAGAGCGCGAATCCCGTCGCGCCGTAGTCGTCTCCAGGGCTAGAGCATATAAATTCAGTTCAGGGGCTAACAGCAAGTATCAACAGTGTTAGCGTCCCTCTATATTATCTCAAAAATACCTTCGTGGCGACTTGAGGAGGGCATGGCTCCAATCAAGGTTGCACAGCCTCTTGGTCAACTTATGAGATATAAAGGTCAAAAATTTGATATGCTCTAGCCCTGGAAGGAGAGAGCGGGGGCTTGAAACAGAGGCGGAAATTCGTCTATAATGTAAGGCTGTCATACTAAAAAGCCTCAAGGCGTGAACGCAACGCCGCTAAGTTCAGAGGCTAAGATACCAAAGAAGGAGACCGTCCATGATTGTTCCCACTCGCGTGTTGTTTGAACACGCTTACGGCAAGTACGCTTTGGGCGCGTACAACATCAATAACCTTGAGCAGATAATGGGGCTGTTCAAAGGTTGTATCGATTCGCAAGCCCCTTTTATTATTCAACTCTCCAAAGGCGCTCGCGGCTACGCGGACAAGCGTATGCTGGAAGCGATGATTCGCACCGCAGAAGAGATTTTCCCCGAAGCGGTGTTCGCGGTTCACCTTGACCATGGCGATGAGCAGACCTGCTACGAGTGTATCGAAAGCGGCTTCTACTCCTCCGTTATGATTGATGCGTCTCACGACCCCTTCGAGGAGAACGTGGCTATCACAAAGCGCGTTGTGGACGCGGCTCACGCGAAGGGTATCTCCGTAGAGGCGGAACTCGGTATGCTTGGCGGGGTGGAGGAGGACATTAAGGTTGACGAGAAGAACGCCTGCCTCACCGACCCCGAAGAGGCTTACGAATTCGTAAAACTTTCGGGTTGCGACTCTTTGGCGTGCGCGATTGGCACAAGTCACGGCGCGTATAAGTTCATGGGCGGTCAGGGTATTCACTTCGACCGCGTAAAGGCGATTCAGGATAAACTTCCGGGCTATCCGCTCGTAATGCACGGCTCCTCTTCGGTTCCGCAGGAGGAGGTTGCGAGAATCAACGCCGCTGGCGGCTCTATCAAGGGGAGTAAGGGCGTAGACACAGCGCAGTACCTACCCGCCGCGAAACTCGGCGTGTGCAAGGTCAACATCGATACCGACGGGCGACTCGTCTGGACTCGCGTACACCGCGAATACTTCCAGAACTCCCCCGAAAAGTTCGACCTCCGCGACCCGGGCAAGATATTCATTAAAGAGTACGCGAAGTTTATCGCTAGCCGAAACGAACTGCTCGGCTCTGCGGGACAACTCGCCTCTGTGAAAGAGTATATACTGGCGAAAGCCTAAACGAAAAGGCTCAAACTGGTCAGGGGCTGAAAGGGAGTGTGCAGTTAGTATAAGTTGCATAGCAATATAATACTCTAGCGTATCTCGTATTGCCGATATTGGCGTACAATAGAGATATACAGTCCCTTTTTAGCCTCTTTTTTGGGTATAACAGACACATCCGCCCTGTTTCATGGCGCTACTAGCCTTTTAGGGCGGAATGCACCTTACGAAATTGATACACGCACTTAAAGAGAGAACCTTCCGCGCTCACTCGCTCTTTACCGCACCCGCGCAACCTCTCCTAGCCCTCAACCACTGCCCTTTCTCCCAATTCGGGGAGAAGGGGTGAATGCACAGATGGTAGTTTGAGATTACGAAGTATGGCGCGTTGATCTAAGGTGGTTTGCAGTGTGCATCTTTTTCGCGCCTTTTCGCGGTAGAATCGCATTTCGCATCCCCAGTTCGCGATTCATTCCCGCAACCCTGAACTCTTACCGTAACAGAGTGAACAGGCGCGTTTCTATGTC
>CAIJLM010000162.1 GCA_903821495.1 uncultured Chthonomonas sp.
AACCTCACCCCGCCTCTCCTAGCCCTCAACCCCTGCCCCTTCTCCCAATTCTGGGAGAAGGGGTGAATGCACGGAGCGTGGTTTGAGAGTGGGAAGGTTGGCGTGTTGTCTCAAGTTTGGGGCTTGTGTGCATTGCTTTTCGCGCCTTTTCGCGCTTTTCGCGGACTCATCCCAAAAGAGTGAACTCTTACCCTTGCCTGAACCTCCGTTTAACCGTCTCACGCCTACCGCTCAAGGCGAGCGAGAGTCGCATCCATCACCTCTTGCGTCTGCGCCTGAATGGTGTAGAAGAGGGCTTCACGCAAAAGGCGCTGGGCAGGATGAGTCAACATATTCGCGGAGCCGCTATTCGCCGTTATCGCGGCGTGTGCGGCGCGCACGCCCAAATCAAGACACCACGCCCGAATACGTAGCGCCTCTACCGTGAAATTCGGGTCTTCCTGACGGTTCAGCCACTCCAAAACCTCCGATTTCAGCGCCTCCCACTCGCGAGTGAAGGAGTTCGCGGCGCGGCGTATAGCAGGCATACCTCGCTTCTCCGCCGTGTCGCAAAGAACCCGCACACTCCCCGCAGAACAGCCCAACGGCATTGCAGTCGCCCCCAGAACGTTGCTCCTATCGTTACGGCGCATGGTCTCCCTATCCGATTCCAGCATCCAGTGTTCTTGCGGAATAAACCAGTTCTCGAAGGTCAAAATCACCGTAGCGGAGGCGTTCATCCCGCAGAGGGGAATAGGCGGCGAGACGCTCATCGCCCCCCAATCTCCGCTCGGCGGCGTAGTATCGGCGAACAGTTCCGGAAAATCGGCGTGGTTGGCGGGAGACCAGAGGTAGACGAAGCGCCCATCGGGTAGCGTAGCGCCAAAAACGAACTGGTTCATCACGCCCCAGCCCGTCACCCAAGGGGCGGTTCCTTGCAGAAGGTAGCCGCCCTTCACAGGCTCCGCGCTCAGAATGGGAGCGCCGGGGCGGCGTAGGTGCGCGAAAGAGACTCCCGTTATCCACTCGCCCGTCGCGAGTTTTGGCAGAAGCGCCTCTTTGAGGCTACTATTAGGGCAGTTCGCAATCATCCGCGAGGGCCCGTGGTGTTGCGCCTGCGTAAATGTCGTGACGCCGCAGTAGGAAGCGAGAAGTTCCGCTACATCTCTTTGCGCTTGCGGCGATACATCGAGTCCCCCGAACGCTTTGGGGATAGCCATCCCAAACAGCCCCGCCTCCGCAAGGGCGCGAAAATTCTCCCTTCGAGGGGCGGAACCCGTATCCGTCTCCTGCGCGTGCGGCGCGAGAACGGTTTCGCCTACGAGTCGCGCTTTTGCAATAAAATCGCTCTCAGCGCTGTTGATTGTAGAAGAAGCCTCGTTTATCATCGTAAATATCCCCTGAACAAAGACTAAAATAGTTTGAAATTTTTATGTTGAATCCCGGCTGTGGCAGGAAACTGCTATCCTCATGCAGAATAAACGAGCAGACATTTTAAGCAAGGAATAGGCATAATGCTTTTTGTACGTGTTTTGAGGCGCTTTCTCCTCCCTGTAGCGGGAATTCTCTTACTGCTTTCTGCGCCGGCGTTCGCTCAACCACCCTCTTCACCCGCGCTCGCCCTGCGCGAATGCCTCGTTCTCAAACTAGAGGTCAAAGGCGGACGCATCCCTCTCCATAACGACCCTATTGAGGCGCAGCTTATTTCGGATAGCTGGAAGCCGCCACACAACGGGCAGAGCGTCGCGTTTCCGAACGGCAAAACCTCCGCTTGGAAGCGGTTAGAGGCGAATAGCGGCGGACGTATCCAAAACGAGGCGCTAGAGGGAGGGTACGCCTACTGGACTATACAACTACCCGTCTCGCAGACGCTTCTGCTAGAGGCGGAGGGGCATAGTATGGTCTACGTGAACGGCGAACCGCGAGTCGGCGATGTCTACAGTTTTGGCATGACCAAAATCCCTGTTTCGCTTCACGCGGGAGAGAACCAACTCCTGTTTCTGTGCGCTCGTGGCGGGGTGAGCGCAAAACTGACTCCCGTTCGCGCCAAAGCGCAGTTCAACCCGAACGACCTGACCCTGCCCGACCTCCGAACCAACGAACATAAGAGCCTACTTGCGGGCGTTATTGTGATGAACACGACGGGCGAGACCCTAACCGGGCTAAAACTGACCGCTCAGGGCGATGGAATCGCGAAAACTCAGACGGATGTCCCCCCCATTCTCCCCTACGGAATACGAAAAGTAGCCTTTTCAGTCGGTAAACAGCGCCTACAGAAGCCGGGCGACTACTCTCTCAAACTCACGCTTTCGGGAGACCGCAAGCCGCTCGACACGTTAGAGACCCGCCTTCGCCTCCGCTCTCCTGAAATGAACTACAAGGTCACATTTCAGAGTGAAATTGACGGAAGCGTGCAGTACTACGCCGTGAATCCCGCGCATCCGCTCACACCGAACGCGCCTCCACCCGCGCTAGTTCTCTCGCTACATGGCGCGGGCGTGGAGGCTATGGGGCAGGCGGACGCTTACAGCTCCAAAACATGGGCGACTCTCGTTGCGGCGACGAACCGCCGCCCTTATGGCTTCGATTGGGAGGACTGGGGGCGCATGGACGCGCTGGAAGTTCTGAACCACGCGCAAAAGAGTATTCCCTACGACCACCAGAAAGTCTACCTCACGGGGCACTCGATGGGCGGACATGGAACGTGGCAGACGGGTGTGCATTTCGCGGAAAAATTCGCCGCCATCGCGCCAAGCGCAGGCTGGATAAGCTTCGTCTCCTACGCAGGCGGCGTTCAGGCGCAGAACCCGAACCCCGTCGAAAAGATTTTCCAAAGCGCCTTGCAGATGAGCGCGACCCTCGAATATATGACCAATCTGACCCCTACAGGAGTCTATCTCCTACATGGTTCTGGCGACGATAACGTACCCGTTACCGAAGCGCAGGAGATGGCGCGTCAACTTGGCAAATTTCACCACGACTATACCTACCACGAACAGCCGGGCGCAGGACACTGGTGGGACTACTCGCCGGAGCCGGGGGCGGACGCGGTGGACTGGCGGCAGATTTTCGAGTTCTTTAGCCGTCATACGCTCCCCCCCCTCGAAGCGGTGCGCGAGGTCAACTTCACAACAGGAAACCCCGGCATATCGGCATGGTCGAAGTGGGCGGGAATCGAAGCGCAAATAAGCCCCCTCGCCGTCAGTAACGTCCATCTTATCCTTGACCCCCTCCTGCGGCGCTTCTCTGGAACGACCAGCAACGTAGAGAGACTCGCGCTCAATGTAAGCGGCTTGAGCGCGGGAACTCCTATCAATTTCGAGATAGATGGGCAGAAATTAGAGGGCTTGCCCTATCCAGACAGAGAGCCTATCGTGCGCTTGCAACGCGCAAACGGAGCGTGGAAGCCACTCACAGAGGTCAATCTAGCCCACAAAAGCCCCCTACGTTCAGGGAACTTCAAAGAGGCGTTCAAAAATAGAGTCCTCTTTGTGTACGGCACTCAGGGAACAGCGGAGGAGAGCGCTTGGGCGCTCTCAAAAGCGAGATACGACGCGGAGACCTTCTGGTATCGCGGCAACGGCTCGATTGAGGTAGTTCCTGATACCGCTTTCTCTGCGGACAGAGACCCCGATAGAAACATAATTCTCTATGGAAACGCCGATACTAACGGCGCATGGAAGGCGCTACTCGCCGACTGCCCCATACAGGTCTCTCGCACTCGCGCTCAGATAGGCGCGGAGGGGTACACAGGCGCAAATTTAGCCTGCCTTTTCCTCTACCCGCGCCCTCACAGCGATAAGGCGAGCGTGGGCGTAGTAAGCGGAACCGGAAAAGAGGGGCTACGCCTCACCGAGCGGGTTCCCTACTTCGTCTCCGGTATCGCCTTCCCCGATTTCACCCTTCTTCGTTCCGACACCCTGCTAAACGGAGCGGGCGGGGCGTTGGCGGTAGGATTTTTTGATAACAGTTGGCGGCTGTCCACAGAGTATAGCGCCCTTCAACATCAGACAAAATAGATGCTTTAAGGCACAGAAAGATACAGATGTCACACAAAATATGGTATCGCCAAGCCGCGTCAGAGTGGCTAGAGGCGTTGCCTATAGGCAATGGGCGGCTAGGCGCGATGGTGTTTGGCTCGGTTCCGTCTGAACGTATTCAACTGAACGAAGAGACGATTTGGGGAGGCGGTTATCAGGATACGACGAATCCCGACGCTCTGGAAGCCCTGCCAGAGGTTCGCCGCCTACTCTTTGAAGGCAAAAATCGAGAGGCTACAGAGCTTGCGAGTCGGCGGATGATGGGGAACCCCTCCTCTGTCCAGTCCTATCAGCCACTTGGAAACCTCGATATTGCGTTTTCGCACAGCGCCCCTGTCACGAACTATCGGCGCGAACTCGACCTCAGCGCGGGAGTGATTCGCGTGTCCTATCGCTCAGGCGGAATTGGCTTCACAAGGGAGGTCTTCGTCTCAGCGCCCGACCAACTACTCGTGATACGCTTGACGTGTAGTCGCCCCGGACACCTGAACGCACAGGTTCGCCTCACCCGCGAACAGGACGCAGAGTGTGGCGCGTTTGGTCACGATACGTTGATTTTGAAAGGACAGGTTGGGCGCGATACAGATAGCCCTGGCGTAAAGTTCGAGGCGCGCCTAAATGTGGAGGCGGAGGAAGGGTGGATTCGCGCCGATAACGACACGCTGACCGTAGTTTGCGCGACGGAGGCTACCCTGTTTCTCGCCGCAGGAACAGACTGTTATGGCGAGAACCCCTCCCAACTTTGCGAGAAGACGCTTCGGGAGAGACCGCATACCTATAAGGCGCACCTCCGAAGACACCTCAAAGAGTACCAAGGGCTTTTTGAGCGCGTCTCCCTCGACTTGGGCGCGTCCGAAAACGAAGCGCTACCGATGGATGAGCGCTTGGAAAATGTGAAGCAGGGGGCGGACGATCCCGGACTCTTTGCGCTCTATTTTCAATATGGCAGGTATCTGCTGATGAGCGCTTCCCGCCCCGGAACGCTACCTGCCAACCTACAAGGCGTGTGGAACCACCTCTATAGTCCCCCATGGAACTCCGACTACCATACGAATATAAACCTGCAAATGAACTACTGGCACGCCGAGTCGACAAATCTCTCCGAGTGCCACCTACCCCTCTTCGCCTACATGAACTCGCTTGTAGAATCGGGAGCGCGAACGGCGGAGGTTCACTACGGAGCGCAGGGCTGGGTTGTGCATCACCTCTCCGATATATGGGGCTTCACCACTCCCGCAGACGGCGTTTGGGGTATCTGGCTTATGGGGGCGGCGTGGCTCTGTAGTCACGTTTGGGAACACTATCTTTTTACGCAAGACAGAACTTTTTTGCGAGAGTGGGGCTATCCGCTCATGCGCTCCGCCGCCCTCTTCCTGCTGGATATGCTCGTCTATGACCCGAAAGGCAGGCTCGTTACCAACCCTTCCCACTCTCCCGAAAACCGCTTCCGCCTTCCCGATGGAACCGAATCCATGTTTACTTACGGCGCAACGATGGATTTGCAGATAGCGTCAGAACTTCTTACAAACTGTATAAACGCTTCACAGCGGATAGGCGCGGACGAAAATTTCGCTTTCCACTGTCAGGCGGCGCTACAGAAGTTGGCTCCCCTACAGGTTAGCCCGAAAACGGGGCGACTTCAGGAGTGGATTGAGGATTACGAAGAGCCGGAGCCAGGACACAGGCATATCTCGCACCTCTACGCGCTCTACCCCGGAAACCAGATTTCGCTACGCGCCACGCCCGAACTCGCCCTCGCTTGCCGAAAATCGTTGGAACATCGCCTAGCGCATGGCGGCGGACATACAGGATGGAGCAGGGCGTGGATAACGCACTTCTGGGCGCGACTGGAGGAGGGAGAACTCGTCTACGAAAACCTGAAAGAGTTGCTTGCAAACAGTACGGCGAACAATCTGTTCGACCTGCATCCGCCGGGCGTGTTTCAAATTGATGGAAACTGCGGGGGAGCCTCCGCCATTGCAGAGGCGCTTCTACAGAGCCATGAACAGACTCTAACCCTTCTTCCCGCCCTACCGCGTGTGTGGGCGACAGGCGAAGTGAAAGGTCTACGGGCGCGTGGAGGCTATACGGCGGGTATCAAGTGGCGAGAGGGAAGACTGACGGAAGCCCGTATTCACAACGATTTTCGCAAGGCGACGGTATTTGTGCGCGTTCCCAACAGCGCGAAGTTGGAGAGTGTGCGGCTGGCGGGGCGAGACGTTGTGTTCTACGCCACGCCTGAGCCGGATGTCTATCAGGTACTCATGTCTCGCTCGAATGAGTACGTCCTACGCTTTGGAGCAAGGTAAGGTGAGACGATTCTTTAGGAATTAACCGTGAAAAGCGCGAAAAAAACGCACACAAGTCCCTCGCTTGGAGCCAATCGCACAGGTTTCTAATCTCAAACTGCCATCCGTGCATTCACCCCTTCTCCCAGAATTGGGAGAAGGGGCAGGGGTTGAGGGCTAGGAGAGGTTGCGCGGGTTATGTGAAGA
>CAIJLM010000163.1 GCA_903821495.1 uncultured Chthonomonas sp.
ACCCCGAACTGCTCGATTGGATCGCTACCGAGTTCATTCGCACGGGTTGGTCTATTAAGCGACTACACAAACTAATTTTGCTCTCGAACGCCTATCAACAGTCAAGTCAGGTATCCAGCGCGGCGAAACTCAAAGACGCGGACAATCGCCTCTTTAGTCGCATGGCGCGGCGGCGACTGGAGGCGGAGGCGGTGCGCGATAGCCTCCTCTTCTTGACGGGAAGCCTTGATACCAAGATGGGCGGCGTAGGAGATAGCGAAGCCGTTTCGCGCCGTAGAACCGTCTATCTGCTGACGGCGCGTTCCGATAAGGGCGGCTTCTGCCCGATATTCGACGGAGCCGACCCGACCACCATTATTGAAAAGCGCAACGTCTCCACCGTCGCCCCGCAAGCCCTTTTTCTGCTCAATAACGACTTTACGCGGGTTCAGGCGGGGCTTATCGCGGAATGCCTGCAACGCGAAGCGAAAGCGGAGTCTACTCTAAAACGAATCCAGCGGCTCTACCGCCATCTGTTTGGAAGAGAGGCGGCGCAAGCGGAAATAAATATCGCGGAGGCGTTTCTTACGCCACCGGATACGACGGCGTGGCGGGAGTATGTCCATCTTCTACTCTGCGCCAACGAGTTTGTGGTTGTAGATTGAGGCGGGGTATAATGGGGATGGAAGTTGGGAGTCCGTGAAAGGAGAAGCATGAGATGGCAATACATATCGACAGTCCGCCTAGCGAGGAGTCTATTCCTCCCGCGTTCAAGCGCTGGACGGTGGAGGAGTGCGAGAACCTCTGCAAAATAGGGGCGCTAACGGGACGCTACGAACTCATTGAAGGGATGATTATTGACAAGATGGGAAGCGGAACTAATCACTCAAGGCTCGTGTGCGCCCTCTTTTACGCGCTACTGCAAATCTTCGATGGACGGAGAGTCTGGGTGCAACTCCCCCTTCGCATACAGGGCGACGCCGGACGATACAATGAGCCAGAGCCAGACGCTATGGCGACACGGGAAGACTTTTCCGCTTACGCGGAGACTCCTTCCGCTGATGACGTTCTTCTAGTGGCGGAGGTCTCAGATAGTAGCCTGCTACACGATATGAATACGAAGGCGAAACTCTACGGGCGCGTTGGGATACCAGAGTACTGGATTGTAGACGTAGAGGGAGAGCGGCTTATCGTGCATCGAGAGCCTAACGCCTCCGGCTACAGGTCTATTACGATATTGCAGATAGGCGATACAGTCTCCTCGCTTGCAAACGAGAACGTTTCTCTCGCCGTTTCGGAACTATTCCCTAAGCCGAAAACGAATTAGTAGCGCCAATACAGAGTAAGAGTTCAGGGTTATGGGAATTTTCACTTAACCCGCGCAACCTCTCCTTCGCAAAGGAGAGGAGTTTTAGTGGTTTGAGATTAGAAGCCTGCGGAAGGGTTCCAAGTTTGGGGCTTGGTACACTGCTTTTCGCGCTTTTTCGCGTATTTCGCGGACTCATCCCAAAAGAGTGAACTATTACAATACAGACAGGGTATGGCGGGAACTAACAGCGCTCGCCGTAAGGTAGTTGTCAGATGGTAGCAGTTTGAATTTTCTTCGCGAGAGGTGACGATGTTGGAAACAAGCCCGCTTATTTTGGTGACAGGGGCGACGGGATACGTCGGCGGGAGGCTAGTCCCGCTCCTGCTTCAGAGGGGCTATCGCGTTAGGTGTATGGCTCGCGACCCGCGCAAACTAGCGGGGCGTTGGGACAACGCCATTCAGTACGCAGGGCAGTTGGAGATAGTCGCGGGCGACGTTTTGAAGCCGGAGACGGTCTCAGGGGCGTTAAAGGATGTGGGCATCGCCTACTTCCTCATTCATTCGATGGGCGATGGCGAGAAGGGGTTCGTAGAGCGCGAAAAACGTAGCGCCGCCGAGTTCGCACGCGCCGCCAGTGAACAGGGCGTTCAGCGTATTATCTATCTGGGCGGGCTGGGGCGGCGTGACGTAGAGACCTCAGCGCACATCGCAAGCCGTCATCAGACCGGAGATGTTCTGCGTAGCGGCTCCGTTCCCGTTACGGAGCTGCGAGCGGCGGTGATAGTCGGCTCTGGTAGCGCCTCCTTCGAGATGCTCCGCCATCTTACCGAGAAGCTGCCCATTATGGTCTGTCCGCGTTGGATTGAGACGCGCACACAGCCTATCTACATTGACGACGTTCTCGCGTATCTGACCGCCGTTCTGGAAACCCCCGAAACAGTAGGGCGTATCCTCGATATTGGGGGACCCGATGTCGTCAACTACCGCCAGATGATGCTGACCTACGCCTCCGTAAAATCCCTTCGTCGCCTCATCATTACCGTTCCTGTACTTACCCCGCGTCTTTCTGCATACTGGGTGAATCTCGTCACCCCTATCCCCGCCTCCATTGCGTTCCCGCTCATTGAGGGACTGAAGACGGAGATGGTCTGCGAAAACGACGAGGCGCATCGCCTCATGCCAATACCGCTTACGCCATTTCGCGAGGCGGTGGCTCTTACCATTCGGGCGACGGAGGAGTTGAAGATTCCTACACGGTGGACGGGGGCGCAACAGGGCGTTATCCCCCGTTACACCGACCCCTCCGCTCTTCCCGCGCACAGTCTACTTGTGGATAAGCGCACCCTGACTACCTCCGCCTCCGCAAAATCTCTCCAGTTAGCGATTGCGCGTATTGGCGGGAGAGTGGGTTGGTACTATGGAGACTGGCTCTGGATGATTCGAGGGGTGATAGACCAGATTCTGGGCGGTGTCGGCTTGAGGCGAGGGCGGCGACACCCGGAGGAGGTCGCCGTCGGCGATGCGATTGATTTTTGGCGCGTGGAGGAGTTCTCGCAGGAGCGTATGCGCCTACGGGCGGAGATGATGGTTCCGGGCAGGGCGTGGCTACAGTTCGACATAGAGGAGATGCCCGACGGTAAACGCTCTTTCAGCCAGACAGCGTACTTTCAACCTGCGCCCTTCTGGGGGCGGCTCTACTGGTATGGGCTAATGCCTATCCACTTTTTCGTGTTTCGCGGCATGATTCGGGGTATTGTCGGGTGGGCGGAGCGACAATGAGAGTCCATCGACACCTCACTTTATCCATCGTAACTCTTGTATAAGCCTCTCTGACAGAGGTTGAAAAAACTCTTCTAGTCTCAATTAATAGCTGTTCAGCCCTCGCTCATCAGACTTTCACAGACCGTTCCCGTTTTGTACGCGAACTGCGCCGCAGTAAACTCTGCAAGAATACGAAGGCGAGAGGCTTTCCCAACCTCAGCGCGTTCTTCCGGCGACATGGCGAGAAGAGTTCTCCAACACGCCGCCATACCCTCCGCATCGCCTATGGGAACCACCCACTCTGGGTCGCCACGCAGGTAGGCGGCATCCCCCGCCATCGTCGTCACGGTAGGAACTTCACAGCACATCGCCTCGCCCAACACGTTGGGAATGCCCTCCGTAAACGAAGGAAGGGCGCTAATGTCCAGCGCATTATACACCGCCAGCATATCCTTCCGCTCCTCCGCCCATATAAGACAGTCTCGTAATCCCAACTCAATCGCAAGCGCTTTCATGCGTTTTGTATAAGCCAGCGCTCCTCTACCACCCACGCAAACAAACCTTACGCTCTCTCGCTCTTTTACAAGTAATGAGGCGGCGCGAAGAAACATCGCATGGTCTTTTCTAGGGTCAAGCCTTCCAACCACTCCAATCAAAATATGTTGCGGCGCTACCCCCCACTCCGCTCTCAAAGCCTCTCCTAGCTCACGTTCACGGTGGTAGAAATCGGGGTTGAAGCCGTTACGAATCACCGCTATATTCTCCGCGCAGTAGCCCTGTCTCACATACTCGTCCTTGCCCGCTTGCGAGTTAGAGATAACCAGCGAACAGCGATAGGAGAAGTAGCGCGTTAGGCGTTGCTGAAGAACATCGAGCCAGTCGCTGTTTTCAGGGTTCATTAACGAGTTAAGGATAGCCAGCGCTGTTTTCGCATGGAATAGTTTGCCATACAAAAAGGTTATCACGTTCGCTCCGTTATAGGCGCACGCTATTTGCGGGCGCGTCTCCCTGAAAACTCTATACAGCCGTAAAAAGAAGCTCGCTATATCCCAACGTCCTTTTTTATCTGTAGAGAAGAGGCGAACGCCGGGTATCGCTCGTACCCGCTCAAAATGCCTACCTCCCGCATAGAACGTGACAACAGAGACTTCAAAGCGCGACTTGTCTATATTCTCAACAAGCTCTACGAGTTGCGCCTCTGCGCCGCCCGCTTCCAATGACCGGGTAAGAAAGAGTATCCGTATCACGTTAAGCGCTCTTCCTTCGCGGGCGCGTCACAGCGAAGCCAAATAGAAGCGAGGAGAGAGCGACAGCGAAGAGCGCGAAATACAGTCCCACGCGGTAGGAGGCGGGTTCATAGCGAAAAAGAGCCTCATGCTCGCCCATTGAGACTTCAACGGAGCGGAAAACCGCGCCGCTTCGCGAAATAGGAGTGTCTTTTCCGTCTATAGAGGCTTTCCAGCCCGGATAGTATTCGTCCATTAAAATGAGATTCGCCTCTTCCGAAGCCGTCAATTTCAAGCGAACTCGGGTGGGGCTATCCTCTAACCAGACGATGGGCGCAGGTAATGTTTTGCCCTCTTTGGACACAAGAGAGGCGCGACTTACGTTTGGAACTTCGTAAATCGCCATATCCCTCTCTTGATTGTAAAGCGGGTTTTGGTTTGGAACCGTCTCTGAAGAGTAGCCCGCGTTATCTGTCGGTAAAGAGACCACATTTCGGGCGATTTCCTGCCCTATAGCGGAGTGAAAGAAGACCATATTCCCTACCACAACAGGGCTAGAGTCTTTCACGCCGTTCGAGTTCGGGAGGGCGAACTCGTTCGAGAAGGCTTTGTACCTTCCGGTGAAGAGCGAATCGTAGCCCTGAACATCTCGAAGACCGTAGACCGTCGCGCCGTTGGGCGGAAGAACGGCGGGTCTTGCGCTCTCCAGTTTCCAGTCGCGATTCAAAGGGAAGATATGCTCATGCTCCGACTTCGCTTGTAGGAGTTTGACACCCTGCGTCTGCGGATAGACGTACTCTGGCTTGCTGGTTGGGTTCGCGAAAATGCCAACCGAAAACAGCTCCGCCGCTATGCCAACAAGGGCGACGGGAACGCGCCACCTCACAAAAGCCTTTAGAGGCGAGAGGATGAAAAGCCCCATGCCAAGAGAGAGACCTAACCGTAACCACCCGCTACCGATATGCCCCATAGCCTCAGAAAAAGTGGGGTAAGGCGCGCCTATCAGTTTGCCTTCCACCATCAACATAACGAAGAGAAGCCCAAACCCCATCCCAACGAGAAGCGTCCCGAAAGTCGCGAAAATCTCTTTTGGCGCGGGGGCGGCGCGGATGAGCGCGTCCAAGCCAAAACCCGCAAGAGTCGCCCATGCGAAAGTCCACAAGACCAGAATGCGCCCTGGCGAACCCGACTGCCCAAAGCCCGGCGCTCCAAAATACAAAATCGCGTTGATAGGGCTTCCGAGCGCCATAAAGAGGGATAGCCCCGCAATCACGCCCCAGAAAAGGATGCGTTTGTCGTAACGTTTGCTAAAAACCGTATGGATAAGCGCGAAAATGCCCAGTAGAAGCGTTAGAACACCCACATAAGTCGCAATTTCGGCAGGGTTATGACGAATGGAAATCAGTTTAGAGGGACCCAGAGACTTTGTGTAGAAGCCCCAGAAGGCGTTATCAGGGCTATGGTCGTTCCCAAAAAAGTCGGGCAGAAAAAGAGACGCTAACGCCCCATGAGGCGCGGCGTACTCCACATACCGCTGATAGCCCTCTCTGCTTGGCTTGCCCACGCGGTGCGAAACTCGAGACAGTTCCAACGAGGGAAGCAACTGAGGAGAGGAGAGTAGCAAGCCCAAGCCCAAGCCCAGCAGGCTCCGCAATAGACCTCGGCTAACGCATTCCCAGCCCCCCTCTCGTCGCTCCGCCCAGAGTAGGCTCAACGCCCAGAACGCGCCCCCCAGCAACCCATAAAAGGCTATCTGCAAATGCCCCGCCAAAAGCATTAGCCCAGTGATAACGCCAAGCCCCGCCGCCTGCGCGTTCCGAGTATGAGGCGGCGAAAGCGGCTCGTGGCGTATCAGCAGGTGAATTTGACGAAAGAGTAGCGGAAACCAACAGGATGTGGCGAGGAAAGTGGGGAGTTGGAGCCAAGAGACCTGCCATGAGGAGTAGGCATAGGCTATCCCCGCGAGGAGAGCGCCCGCCTTTCCGCACTTTAATCGGCGTAGAAAGAGGTAGGCGAACCACCCGCACACGGTGAGATGGAGCAGGGCGACGTAGTTGAAGGCGGCGGCGACGGGTAGCAGGTAGAAGAGCAGGTTCGGGGGATAGAAGACCGCAGACTGACTGTTCGCCACGAAAGGGGTTCCGCTAAACTGATAGGGGTTCCAGAGGGGAATAGTTCCTGCGCGTATCGTTTCGCTTGCGAAATGCCGCCAAGGGTAGAACTGCGCGATGCCGTCCCAACGGAGAGGGTTCCAGAGCGGCAGGTCGTCTTGAGGAATGACGCTAGAGTAGGGGGCGAAGTGTCCAAGCAACCGAGCGGGGAGGAAGACCTCTCCCGTGAAAGTGGAGCGCCACAAGAAGATGAGAGCCAAAGCCAAGTAGAAGAGGAGAGGTAGGAGCCACTCCGCAGGGCGTTTTGCCTCGGAAGAGGCAAGAACTTCGGAATCCGTATCAGGGCTGGGCGGATTGACGGACACTAGTCGAAGTATTGCATATTTTCGAGGGCTTTCTGATTGGCGGGGTCTAACCTAAGAACCTCTTGGAACTCGGCTTTCGCTTCATCAAAATAGCCTAGCATAGAGTAGGTCAAGGCGAGGTCGTTTCGGATGTCAATACGGTTGACATCCAAAGAGACCGCAACTTTGAGCTCTTCCAGAGACTCGTCAAATAACCCTGTGAATCCATAAACCAACCCCAATTGATGATGACCATCACAGGAGCCGGGGTTATCGTTTAGAACTTGCTGAAACTCAGAGGTCGCCTCTTCATAGCGTCCCTCCACTTTGAAAGTTATTCCGCGTTCCAGACTGTAGTTTGTAGCGCTCGACATGGGCGGTCAATACCTCGACGTTTTAGGAGTGGAATACAACATACAAAACCTTTCACACCTTGAACGAAGCAAGTATAGCACGTTCTGATATTAAATTTCAAGCGCAAATTTTTATCTAATATCTCCCTCTTTTGAGAATTAACCGCGAAACACGCGAAAAAGCGCGAAAAACATACACACAAGACCCAAACTTGGGACAACACGCACAGGCTTCTAATCTCGTACCCCCAAGACTCCTCTCCTATCCTAGTAAAGCGTTCAAAAGAACAGAGCCGCTAGTAGGCAGGTACTTCTTCCGAATCGGGAGAAGGATGTCCGAAGGACAGGATGAGGGCTAGGAGAGGTTGCGCGGGTTATGTGAAAAGTTCTCATAACCCCGAACTGCCGCCTTTGCTTGTATTCTCTCGCCAAAGCGAGTAAAATACTACAGAGTGTTCTCTAGGATTCAGTTATAAGCGAAACGCAAAAGTAAGGAGAAAATCGCTATGGCTATCGCGACCCCCTCCCCTAAAAAGTGGACAGTGGAAGAGTGCTACCGCCTTCAAGATTCAGGGCTTCTGGAAGGGCGTTATGAACTGATACACGGGGAGATATATAGTAAAATGGGACAAAAACCACTTCATGCCTTGTCTCTGTCAAGTCTTGTTCTTTGTCTTGAAAGCATTTTTACTATGCGGCGGATACGAGTGCAGGCTCCTATTGCGTTGCCTAACCCGCATGGCAGGTATAGCGAGCCGGAGCCAGATGTCGCGGTGACTAAAGAGGACCTCTTTACCTATACGCAACAGCATCCGCTACCCCAAGACCTTCTGCTGGTCGCGGAGGTATCCGACGCTTCGCTACGCTTTGATAGGCGAACGAAAGCGCCGCTCTACGCGCAGTCAGGCGTTACGGAATACTGGCTATTAGACGTTACGAATCGAAAACTTTTCGTCTACAGAGAGCCGAGCGCGGAGGGGTATCGCCAAACTATTCTCTATACGGAGGAGGATACGGTCTCCTTGCTGGCGCTACCGGAAACGCCTATCGCCGTCAGAGACCTCTTTCCGCCTATAGAGTAGCAGGAAAAAGCGAGTCGCTTGTGGAATGAAATCGCAGGAGGGTTCGATGTCCTGAACCCCTAACAATTTTTAGTATTTTGATGGAGGAACCACAGTTGAAACGATGGCTTATCGCATTGGTATTGTTGGGGCTACTAACAGGAAGCAGGGCGGTTCGCGCCGACAATGAACTTCACCGCTATATCAATGATGGCGCGGCTATCTGGGAGAAGCAGGGCGAAAAAAAGGTGGATGGCGTAACCGTCACCGACCTGCACCTCATCTCGCAGACGTGGCAGGGCATGATATGGGAGCATCGTCTTATGCTCTTCCGCCCCGCAAACTCCACTTTCCCCAACTTCTGCACTCTGCTCAATACGGGCGGACATGGCGGCGATGAAGATATAAAAATGGGAACCCTGATAGCGAAGAGTTCCGGTATGCCCTTCGCCATTCTCTTTGGCATTCCCAAACAGCCGCTCTATGGCGGCAAAACGGAGGACGCGCTCGTCGTCTATACGTGGCAAAAATATCTTGAGACGGGCGACCCGACTTGGCCGCTCCACTTTCCAATGGCGAAGTCTGTTGTAAAAGCGATGGACGCTCTACAAGCCTACTCCCTATACGCCAAAATTCCCGAAATCAAGGAGTTTTTGATAACAGGCGCCTCGAAGCGCGGCTGGACGACGTGGCTTGTGGGCGCTAGCAAAGATAAGCGTGTGAAGGGTATCGCCCCAATGGTGATAGACACGCTGAATGTGGGCGTACAGATTCCACACCAGATAGAGTCTTACGGAAAAGCCAGCGAACAGATTGAGGACTACTCGAAATCGGGGATGTTGGAGGTTTTGAACACGGAAAAAGGACGCAGGCTTATGGCGCTCGAAGACCCGTATAGCTACCGCGAAATTCTGACCCTGCCCAAACTTATCATCAATGGAACGAACGACCAGTACTGGGCGCAGGACGCGCTGAACTTCTATTGGGACGGCTTGAAGGGCAAAAAGTGGATTGCCTATATCCCGAATAGCGGGCACGGCTTGGAGGATAGAGTTCGCACTTTTAATGTGTTGACCGCCTTTGGGCAGATGTTGGCGCGGCGCGTGAAGTGGCCCGAAATGAAGTGGCAGTACACGGAGAGCGATAGCGGGGTAGAGCTTCTGCTGAATAGCGATATTAAGCCGAAAGCCGCCCGCCTCTTCCGCGTCTACTCGAATACGAAGGACTTCCGCGAGAGTAAGTGGACTTTTGAGCCGATGACCGTCACCTCTCAGGGCATTATCGGTCAGTTGAAACACCCGACGAAGGGCTACGCCGCCATGTATGGCGAAGCGGTGTACGAGATTGGGGGCAAGTCGTTCACGCTTACCACCCAGATTCGGATTATCAGCTACAAGTAGGCTTAACCTCGCCCTAACCCTCGCCCCGTCCTGAAACGGGAATAACTGCCGCTAAAAAGATAGCGGAGGCGGTGGAACGCTAGGTTTTTGACCTAAACCGAGTGGCTCTATCCAACGATAACCACTTTGCGCTCTAGTCACCCCTTCCCGCACCGGGAAGGGGACGGGGGTTAGGTTCCCCCCGTAGGGGGGTGAGTAGTTACCAAGACAGAAACAAAAAGGAGCCAATCCGTGCCGAAAGAACTCAGGGGCGTTCTGCCTGTCCTACACACGCCCTATCACGACGACTACAGCATAGACTACGACACGCTTGGCGCAGAGGCGGATTTCGCCTACGAGATGGGAGCCGATGGAATCGTCTTCGCGCTGGCATCGGAAACTCTTCGCCTTACGCAGGACGAGCGCTTCGCAGTCGCCGAATACCTCGCGAAGCGTAACGCCGATAGAGGCAGTTTCACCATGAGCGTAGGCGCGGAGAGTAACGTCTCTGCGGCGCAATTTGCACGTCAAGCGGAAGGCGCGGGCGCAAGCGCGATAATGGCGATACCCCCGCTCTCCGTCTCGCTGGGCGAGGAGGCGCTACGCGGCTACTACGCCGCTATCCTAGAAGCGACTACTATCCCCCTCGTCGTGCAAGATGCCTCCTCGTATGTCGGGAAGCCCATGTCGGTAGAGTTTCAGACGCGCCTACGCCTAGAGTTCGGAGAGCGCGTCTACTTCAAGCCGGAGGCTCCTCCCGTCGGTCCCTTCATCACAGCCCTACACGCCGCCACAAACGGCGAAGCGAAAATTTTCGAGGGTTCCGGCGGAACCATGCTCGCGGAGAACTATCGGCGAGGAATCACCGGAACCATGCCGGGAACCGATTTAATAGACGCGATTGTAGCCCTGTGGAGAGCGTTGGAGCGCGGCGACGACGACAAAATCTACGCAATCTCCCCGCTTATTGGCGCGATTCTGGCGATGGTTCACAGCCTAGACGGGTATCTCGCTATAGAGAAATACCTGCTCTACAAACGCGGGATTTTCAAGAATAGACTCGTGCGAGAGCCTGTAGGCTTTACCCTAGACCCGCCCGCTCTCGCCGAAATTGATAGGCTTTACGAGCGGCTTCAAGCGCAACTTTAGAAGGAAAAACAATGAGGATACTGGTAACGGGAAGTTCAGGAGTGATAGGCAAGGCTACTATCGCACGCCTAAAAGCGGAGGGGCATGAGACCCGCCCCTTCGATATTCAAGAGGGCGACGACCTTCGCAGTTTCGAGCGGGTGCGGAAGGCGGTAGAGGGGTGCGATGCGATTGTTCACGCAGGCGCGATACCCGGCGACTCTCCCGGACGCGAGCTAGAGGTGGTCGAAAGTAACGCACAAGGCACATGGAACATTCTGTTTTCTGCGCTTCAAGAGGGAATCAAGCGGGTCGTCCACTTTTCGAGCATTCAGGCGCTCGGCTATGTGGGCGGACACCATGCGCCGGTCTACTTTCCCGTAGACGACGACTATCCGCGCCACCCCATGACTCCCTATCAGCTGGGCAAGCACTTAGGCGAAGAGACCTGTAAAACTTTCGCGAGACGCTGGGGGATGGAGATTGTTAGTCTGCGCCCTATGGCGGTTACTCGCGAACCCTACAACGACTGGCCCCTCGATGAGATTGAGGGAGAGAGACCCTCCGTACTCTGGGCGTACACCGACCTAGACGATGTGGTGGAGGCGGTCTATTTGGGATTGACGAAACCTGTTACAGGCTACCACGCCTTCCTGATTGCGGCGGAGGACACCATGCTCGGTTGCCCCACCGTAGAGGCGATGGAGCGCTGTTGGGCGGATATTCCGCATCGTATACCGATGGAAGAGTGGTTCCGCGATAACCCCTACCGCACGCTTGTAGACTGTTCCGGCATTAAAAACGTGTTGGGCTGGTATCCCAAACGCTCATGGCGCGATTCTGTCTAGGCGATTTAGCCTACAAAGCGGTAACTATCCACCGTCGTAAACGCTATGCCCCAATCCAAAAGCGAACTCTACTTTATCACTCCTGACGAGTTGGCAGAGCGCGATGCGCTAGGCGAACCTCCCGCAACCGCGGAGGCGCTACGCCTGTTCAACGCCCTGCCTCCTACGCCTCCTCCCGCTTGGAGAGCGCTAGCGGCGGAGTGGCGATTCGCGATTGGAGACCCGCAGGAGGGCTTGAACGCCTCGCTGGAAAGCCTTCCTCAAGCGCGGGAACCTGTCGCCCTGCCCCATCGCACTCTCGACCCCGACACCCCCTACTGGTATGTCGCTACCGTCTCGATACACGAACCCTCTGTACTGGAGATAGGCGCGGACGACGGGGCGCAACTCTATTGCGATGGCGAACGCATACCGATGCAGGGCGAGCATTTCTTTGTTAGCGGTTCGCCCGAACCTATTTTGATGACTGTGCGCGTAATAAACAAAGCGGTCTATGGGGGCTTGGAATGGGTCAATATCCTCTCTCAAGCCGAGTTTGAGGCTTATATAGACGCTCAAAATAGGCGGAACGCGCTGACTGCGCTTGTGCGGAAAACCCGCCGCCTCCAAAAACCGACTAAGCGTCAACTCGCCGCTACTCTGAACGCTGTGCAAACGCAGACGGATAGTGCTAACCAGAAGGCGCGGACGCTATTAGCCTCTCTTCCCCTCACGCAAGCGGGTCCCCTTCTCCAAAATGCGACTAGCCACAGTGTCACCCTTCTTTGGGAGACCGATGAACCCTGTTCCGCGCAAGCGGAGTGGGGAGAGGGCTACGCCCTTGAGTTCGTCGCTATCGCGCAGAGCGAGGGGAGCCTGCATACTGCTACACTCTCCGGCTTGAAGCCAAATACCGCTTACAGTTACCGCGCTCGCTCTGGTTGCGTTCTCTCTCCAAAATATACGTTTCGCACTTTGCCGCAGGAGGGCGCATTCGCGTTCACCTACTGGTCTGACCCTCACTGCAACGAGAATCCCAATGGCAATAATAACGCCACCTTCCGCCAAACTGTGAACGCTCTACAGCGCTACCCTAGCGCCTTCACCGTCGGAGGGGGCGACTTTGTGGAGGAGGGCAATCGCCAAGCTCCATGGCTCAACTTCTTCGCGAACCTTGCGCCGCTCGCCGCGAAAACGCCAACAATGCTGATGGGAGGCAACCACGAGTATGACCGCTGTTTCGAGGATTTGCGTTCGCCCTATCTGGAGCGCTACCTGCGAAACGCCCCGCACCCCTGCTACTTCGCATGGACGGCGAGTGACGCCCGCTTTGTCGCGCTAGACCCGAACCTCCATTTTCCGACGGGAATCCCGGAAGGCTCCGCAGAATATCAGTGGTTCATGCAGGAGTTGGAGTCGCAGGAGTGGCGAAGCGCGAAGTGGAGGTTTATCTTTATTCATCAGCCTCCATACTCGCAGGGTTGGCTCGATTATGAGGGCGACCTGCCGATACGCAACCTGCTCGAACCGCTCATAGAGAGATACGAGATAGACTTCGTGGTTTCTGGGCATACCCACGACTACGAGCGATTGACCCGTCAGTATGGAGAACAGACGGCTCATTTTCTGATACTCGGCGGGGCGGGGGGCGGTATAGAAGAGGGCGCGTTATCGCCTCAACCCGTAATGGACAGAGTGATGCGCCGCTACCACTTTGGGCGGTTTCAGGTGGAGAGGGACACCGTGACCTTTCAAGCGATTGCGACAGATAGGCGCGTTTTAGACACGCTCGTCGTGACGAAGTAGAGGAGGGCGCTACCCATGCAAGACTCCATGTACACCCAAATCAATATACCAGAGCCTTTTGAGTCCTTAATAAGCTGGGGACGGGTTTGTGCATGGGAGTGTTGCGGGCATGACGCTTTCGTCCTTTGCCCAGCCCTTACACGAGCGTGGATAGAGGTGAATGGGATTGCGGAGTTGGAAGCGGCGCGCGAGCAGGTATTAGAGTTAATCGAAAAAGTGTCTCGCCTTGAAGGAACGGTGATTTGCCCCTACTTCGAGATTGAGATGTGGGCTTCGGGGTGGATGGATTGGCTGAAGCAGTGGCTGGCTGTTATTGAGCAGGCTCCTTCTACGCCACTGCTTCCCCCGCCTGAAGCGCCCGCGCCCGTCAAGCGCCCGCCCTATCCGAAGCGAAACCCTATTCTGAGTTGGTTAGACAGCATTTTGATATTTCTGCCGGAGGGTTCTTGTGATTGGTATCTTTTTCAGCTCATCGTGTTAGCGTTTCTCGTCGTTTTTGTCGCTCTATTTTGGAAGTTGGGCTGGTTCCCCCTACAGAGCATCGTCACGCATCCTTAAACTAGAGAGACGACGGGGCGGCTCGACAACGCTAATCCGCCGGAATGACTTTATCAAAGCAGACGCTCAAAGGGTCGCTCGCGTACCGCCCATAGCAGGGGCAACGTTGGTAGCCCAGCGACTCGTACAGCCGAATCGCCGCGGGCTGAAGGATTCCCGTCTCCAAAAGCGTTTTTCGATAGCCGAGGCTCTTCGCCTCCGCCTCAAGCGCAATCATTATCACACGCCCAACGCCCCGCTTCCGCCATGCAGGTTCTACATAGACGCGCTTCACCTCGGCGACCTGTGCGTCCTCCGCATAAGGGCGAATCATCCCGCACGCGATAGGCTCTTCGCCTGCAAACGCTACTGCAAACGCGCCCCTCTCGGCGGGTTTCGCCTCTTGAATGTACTGTTCCGCCGCGTCGGGAGGCGTGTCATACATCTTAGTCAACTCATCGGAGAGGCGACGAATGAGAAACTGGGCGGGTGCGCTAGTCACCTCTACAATGCGAATAGACATCTCAAAACCGCTATCCATGTAGCATTACTCCTTGACAAGTCGAAAATTTTGGTTTCTCTCTAAAATCCCGTGATGGCGCTACAGCGTTGCGCTTAGGAGACAGTTGCGAAAAAGCCGTATCCCCGCTTTTGGGAGAGAAACAGTTTATGAAGGCGAACTACAATCTTATTAAGGATTTTACCTCGCGCTTCCTTATTCTCCCCATTGACAAAACCGCGCTCCGCGTGATAGTATATCTATACTATTCGCGTTATAAATTACGAATCCGTTTCCTCTTCGCCCCCAACGTAGGAAATCTCCCCCCAATGAGGTATAACCTCTCATAGTTTGCACTCCCCCGAAAATAACGATGGAGGGATTCCGATTGAATACTCGCCGTTTCCCGATGTGGCAAGTCGCGCTCTTGTGTCTTACGCTACAAGTCGCCCGCGCCCAGACCTACCATAACCTCTCAAACGCGCGCTTCCGCACAACCAGTAGCGGCGTTCAGTCCGCCATAATTGTGGATGTAGACGACCCGAAAGATACGGAAGCCGTTCGCGCCAAAATTGTCGATATGGCGCATAACCGCGCCGTCGCTCAAAGTACGGCGATACAACGCGAAGTAGCGTTTATGCGAAGCCACCGCATGGTTAAGCCCAACCAGACTTTCGGAATCAACGAAACGGTCATTGTGCGCTCTAAGGGACAACTCCAACTCCCCGCCTCACGAGGGATAACACGCGGAGCCGGCGATAACCTGACCTTCAGTATCGCTACTACAGGAACAGGAGCCTTTTCGCCTGCCGACGCAAGCGACATTCAAAGTCTCGTGAACCTCGTATACCCCGCGCTACGCGATAACATTCTAGGGAGACCGGGTTGGAGCGGAACCGTCGCCATCAAGAACCTCGACCCGCGCCTCGGCAAAGTAGACGAGGTTCTGGGCGCTCTTCTTGTTATCAACGGCGCTAACGTAGAGATATGGTTCCCGACATTCACCGCGTATGAGACCAAATTTCTCGCAATGGCGCAGGTGATAGCGCAGGCGTTTCACGCGCAAAACCCCATCGCCTACCACGCTTGGGAGATAGGCATGGCGCGAGCGGCGGCGGTAGCGAGCGCCGTCCTGTTACAGTCGCGCTTCTCGGCGCAGAATCCGGTAGACCCCGCGAACGGCTTCTACTTCACGCCCTACTACGACGCGCTGAATCAGCCGGCTCTTGCCAACAATACCTTCACTCCGCCTACCAAGTCCGACCAGCCTTTCAACGCGGCTTCGCTCTCTGGTATGCTCGTGCCGCGCCTACAGATGTCCTCTACAGCGTGGCTCAAATGCTACATTGAGAACCCGAACTTCTTCAAACAGTTCAACACAGGAAGCGCGGATGGACTCGGAACGGGAGGCTACTACGGCGCGGTCAAGACCGACGCCACCATCGCAAACGATGTGACGCGCCTTCGCGCCATAGCGAAATCTGCGGTTCCAACGGTGGAGTTACTGGGCTTCGATGCGTGGTTTGAACAGCAGTTCGTCTTCGATACTAGCGTAACCCCCGGCAATAAAATCTACGTCTACTCTCAGCCCACTTTTCCCGCCACCGCGCAGGGAACGGATAGCGGCGCGGCTCTCTTCGTAGTCTACTATCGTACCGCGAGTACAGGCGACGAATCGGATTTGAGCGGCGCGGCGAACCTCATCTACTGGGACTATAACTTCGTAAACCGCCTCCTCCTTCCCTCCTTCGAGGCTCTAAACATCACCAACGGATTCGGAACGGTTGCGCCCTTCTTTACCGATATTGGAGGCAACCCCGCCGATACTATGCGAATAGCCATCGATGTGCCTCTGAACCAGCAGTACGCCCGAATCTACTTCCCTGCCGGACGGACAGGCTCTCCCAACTCCCCAAACGATGTATCAGGAGTTCTTATTGGCGCGACGGACGGCGCTATCAGCGTCACTTTCGATGGCGGGACGGGAGCCATCACAGGAACGGCGGTACAGGGCGCATTCGGTCTGCAAGGCGGCGCAGGGGCTATGCCAGAGGGGTTAAGCCGTACTCGTATCTCCTTCACCCCGACGGGCGGAACGGCGGTCCAAATTCAGCGCAACACCTACCAGAGGCGCGATAGCCTCTCTCGGCTAGGCGTATTCCCCATCTTCAACCTGTTCGCGCTCGCCCCGACTCTCACGCTCTCGCACGTATTTCCGGCGGGCCCCCAGATGATAACTCTTCCGCTAAAGCCCTTCTCGAACGACATCGCCAAACTGCTCGGTACAGACCCGGCAAAGACCCTTCTGGCGCAGTATCAACAAGGCTCAAGCGCGACGGACAAGTATCTCAAGTACCCCTCGCTACCGCTCTACCAGCCCGGATACGCGCTATGGAGCGCCTTCTCTAGCGACGTAAACGCGACGAACATCACGGGAGAACGCACCGACGCGCAACAGTATATCAGCGTGAATCTCCCGTTTGGATGGACGCAGATAGGCTCGCCCTATATTACGAACCTGAATATTACGACAGACCTTCAGTTCCAGTATCTCGGAGGCGACGTGTTGACCCTCGCCCAAGCGATTTCACAAAACCTTGTCGCCGCAGGAATCGTTGGATGGACAACTGCGGGAGGCTATCAAGACATCGCCTCCGCCACCGTGCAAGGGACTCCTCAGAACACCCTAGAGGCGTGGAAAGGCTACTGGATTCGCGTACTCGCCACCGAAGGCGTTACGCTCACCTACGCAAACCCTGCAAACCGCTCGGCGCGTTCTCGCGCTCTCTACTCCCCTCCCATCGCGACGAACCACTGGCGTGTAGCGCTTACCGTGCGCGACGCGCAAGGGAACGAATCGGGGGCGGCGTTAGGGCAGTCTACCAACGGGAGCGACTCGTTTGTCCCCGCGCTTCACGTCGCCGAGCCGCCGCCCTTCACGCGAAATACCACCCTCTCCGTGCGTTTTCCGCATCCCGATTGGGGGAGTGGAGGAGGCTACCTCACCGATATTCGGCGTAGCGGAACGCCTAGCGCATGGGATTTTGTGGTCTCCACCCCGCAAGCGGAGCAGGACTACCGCCTCTACTGGCAGGGGATGAGTACGCTACCGCGTGGAACGCGCCTGACCCTCATAGACAAAGAGACTGGCTCCCGCCAACTTCTCAACTCCCGCGCCTCCTACGCCTTCCGAACGAGCGCGAACACGCTCACCCGCAAGTTCCAGATAGTCGCAGAACCACGAGGAGCCGCCCCTCTGCGCGTGCTTGGCTTGACCGCGAACGCCCCCTTCTCCGCCTCCGGTAGAGCGGTGCAGAGCGTCACAATTAACTACGAACTCTCCTCTTCCGCCTCAACGCAAATCGCGATTCGCTTGGGCGGGCGCACTGTGCGGCGTTTAGGCTATGGGCGGGCGGCTCTCTCTGGCGCAAACCAGACAGTCTGGGACACAAAAGACGATGCAGGACGCGCTCTACCTGGCGGAACCTACATGGTTGAAGTCACTGCCATCAATAGCGACGGAGAACAGACCCGCGCCATCGTTCCGCTTCTGCTTGCACGATAAAGGAGGTGAGACATGGGGAAATGCAGGTCAAACAGATGGCTACCACTCCTAATAACGGC
>CAIJLM010000164.1 GCA_903821495.1 uncultured Chthonomonas sp.
AGAAGGTCAATCGCCGTTGTTGGTTGGGATTGAGCCTTTACGGACGCTTCCCAGAGGCGATACGCCTGAGTCGCATACGCCTCCAATCCCGCCTTGTGAAAATAGTAGGACATTACGGCAGATTCTCCTGCCAGACGGTTATCGCCATTACGATAGACCATAATATCCACAGGCGTTTTCGACTGATTCCGCGCCGCCAGCCACTCCTTCGCGCCCTGCGCGAAAGGGATGATTTCATAAGCGGTTTTGTTGTCGCTGTTTCCCCATTTTTGGTCGAGCGAAAGTTCTTTCATAAAAAGATTCGGATGAAATATCTCAATGCTGTTCTTGTTTTTCTTGAGGAGGAAGGCATAGTTGGTAGCGAGGAAACTATCGCGTCGCGAGTTATCGGACGAGTATACGGGTACATGAAGACGCACAAAAGGGAGTTTCTCCGCCTCCGGGTACTTGAGGGAGGCGAACCACTTGTAGAAGGCTTCTCGCTCTTTTGCCTCGGTATCAGGCGCGGCACGGCAAGGCGAGAGCGACAAAGCGCAAATGAAAGCGAGTATGAGGAGAGAGCGAAGCATGACAGCGCCTCCTTGCGTCCGACGCGCTCCTAGTCCTTGAAGCGGTACTTCAAAATCGTCCAGATGGCTTGAACCCCGTCGCGCCACCCGATTTTCTTGCCTTCCGAGTAGTCCCGCCCGCTGTAACTGATGGGAACCTCGTAGATGCGGCACTTCCGTCGCGCTACCTTCGCCGTGATTTCCGGCTCGAAGTCGAAGCGATTGCAGCGGAGGGGAATGTCTTTGATGACCTCCGACTTGAAGACCTTGTAGCAGACCTCCATATCGGTCAGGTTCAGGTTGGTGAGCATATTCGAGAGGAGGGTGAGGAACCCGTTCCCCAAGCGATGCCAGAAGAAGTGGACGCGGTGCGCCCCGCCTCCCAAAAATCGGCTTCCGTAGACCACATCCGCCCGCCCATCCAGAATTGGCTCCAGTAGGGCGAAGTACTCGCGGGGGTCGTACTCCAAGTCCGCATCCTGCACGATGAGGTAGTCCCCTGTCGCGTTTTCGATGGCGGTTCGTATCGCCGCGCCCTTGCCCCTGTTTTCAGGGTGAAACACGACCTTTACATCGGGGTACTTGCCCTCTAGTTCATCCCGTAAAACATCGCGGGTTCCGTCGGTAGAGCCATCGTCCACAAGGACAATCTCCTTAGGTATCTCCACCTCGCGCACACGGCGGACAATCTCTAGTATCGTCGCCTTTTCGTTATAGACAGGCATAAGAACAGAGAGGACATAGTCCTTTGGTTGCGTGAGGCGCTTATAGCGTTCACTACGGTCATCGGTAGCGTCGTTCTGCTGGGTTGAGGCGTTGACTTCCAAAACAGGACTCCTAAGTAAAATAATAACGCCCCTATTATAGCAGGTTTCCCGCTCGATTTCGCAGCGTATATAAGAGTTCGCTCTTTTGGGAATGAAGCGCGAAATGGGGATGCGAAATGCGATTCTACCGCGAAAAACGCGAAAAGGCGCGAAAAAGATGCACAATGCAATCGCCTATAGGTAACACGGTAAAGCCCTCAAATCTCAAACCACAAAAATCCCCGCCCCAATGGGGAGCGGGGATTTTATGGGTACGGGCTTGCCTCTTCACTCACAGGCGAGAGAGCGAATATGCCGCCACCGCTCTATGGGAACGCTCAGAAAGAGTTCCACCACATCCGGGTCGAACTGCTTTCCGCTGAAACGTTTAATCTCCTCTTGAGCGACAGCGAAAGGGAGAGCCTCACGGTAGGGGCGATTGCTCGTCATAGCGTCGAGGGTATCGGCGACGGCGAAGAGTCTAGCGCCAAGAGGAATCTCCTCCCCTTTCAGAGCGAATGGGTATCCGCCTCCATCCCACATCTCGTGGTGATGCAGCACTATCTGGGAAGCCTGTTGTAGCGTATTGATTTTACGGCACATCTCATACCCGATTTCAGGGTGCTTTTTCATCTCAACCCACTCTTCAGGGGTCAGTTTACCGGGTTTGAGGAGGATAGCGTCTGGAATGCCGATTTTGCCAATATCGTGGAGGAGAGCGCCTCGTTCAATATGGTACATATCGGATGGGCTGAGGTTCAACATCTCCGCCATCTCCATAGTGTAGGCGGTTACGCGCTCCGAGTGTCCTTGCGTCTCCGTGTCTCGCGTGTGCAGGGCGGTCAGCAGGGCGGAGAGTACGTTCTCTTGCGAACTTTGAAGCGCGATACGAGTCTGCACATTCGCCTTTTTGTCGCAAGCGTGGCGCGTAAGATTGCGCTCAATAACGATGGGGAGGTCGTTTGCGCTACACGGTTTGGTAATGAAGTCGCTTGCGCCGCTACTAAGAGCGTTTCGCGCCAACTCAATACTGCCGTAAGCCGTGATGAGAACCACCGGCATATCGGGGTAGAACTCTCTCGACTTTTGCAGGAGGTCTAGCCCGTTCTCGCCCGGCATAAAGACATCGCAAATCATTATGTCGTACACCTGCTGAAGCAGGCGCTCCATCGCCTCTCTAGCGGAAGCCGCGCAGTCCACATCGTACCCTTCGTCTTTTAGCGCCATCGTAAACGTTTGGCGCACCAAGTTATCGTCATCCACTACCAGAAGGCGAATATGAGAGGGAGGAAGGTAGTCCATTCCCAGACGCTCTGGAAGGCGTATGTCTTGTGGCGGTATATGGTAGCGTTGCCGCGTAAAATCGGGGATAGGGAGGCGTTCAGGAATGCGCTCCTGCGTTATCTGTCCTGATGGTTTCGACACGGAGGTATGAAACAGAAGCGAGCGATTTATTGTTTTTGGGGAGGAGTTTCCTATCATTTTGCTTACATCCATGTTTTCGCGCTGAACTATTGTCGGCGAAACGAGCGAGAAGTTTAGTTCTCGTGCAAGGAAAAGAGGGAAAACTCGTAGATTTGAGGGGGGCGTTAGTCGTTTGACGTGTCTTGCCACGCCGTTGAAGGAAGGCGGCGACGGCGCTCTTGCGGCAGGAGACGCTCTAGCGTGTCGTCAACGGTGATGATACCTTGCAGCCGCTCCTCTTCGTCCACAACGGGAACGGCGAGTAGATTATAGCGCCCTATAATCTGCGCCACTTCGTTCGCATGGTCGTCTACGTGAACGCGAATGACGTTCTTGACCATGACATTTTGAATGATAGTAGCGGGCGGCGAAACAACAAGGTCGCGAAGACTCAACACTCCTACAAGGCGGTTATCGTCGTCCACAATGTAGACGTAGTATATCATCTCGGCTTTGGGCGCAAGGGCGCGGAGGCTCTGTATCGTATCTTCGCAGGTGTGATGGTCGGGGATAGCGACGTACTCGGTGGTCATCAAGCCGCCCGCAGTGTCCTCGTGATACTCCATCAGCCGGTTCAGGGCTTCCGCCTCTTCGGGATTCATTTTGTCCAGAATATCGTCGCTACGGCTCTCCGGCATATCGTCCAGAACGTCCGCCGCGTCGTCCGGCTCCATGAGCGTAATTACGTCTCGCGCCTTATCGAGGTTGAACTGTTGCATAATCTCAACTTGCATATCGAGGTCTACTTCAGCGATTGCGTCGGCGATGGTCTCGTCATCCAGCGATTCGAGGACTTCCACGCGCTGTTGGGGCGTGAGTTGCTCCACTATTTCGGCGATGTCGGCGGGGTGTAGGCGAGCGATTTTATCGTGAGAGACCTTGAGGCGCAGAGGTCCCCCCTCTTCTGTTCCGGGTTCGAGGGTCTGCATATCGTCCCAAGCGATAAGGTTCGCGCGCAGGGTCGCGTGCAGGAGGGTCGCCGTCGCCTCAATGGGTCTGCTGATAGCCCCTCCGAAACGCCGAAGCATGGCGCGAAGGCTCGCATCCACGCCTACCACGCAGTAACCAACGCCGCACTCCGCAAGGCGCACATCGTTCACGCGCACCACTCGAAAATCGTGTACGTCCACAATCTGCTTATCCAGAACGTCGCGGCGCAGGTGTAGCGTGTTTGGAGGGAGGGTATAGGCGGGAATGCTCTCCACAGGGACGTTCAGGCGCAAATCGCTCTGTAGGTTGCCCGCGCCGTTGGGTCCCGCAGGGTCGTCCTCAAAATCCACGCACTCGAAAGGAATATAGAGGTCGCTCTCCTTCTCTTGAACGTGAATCGCTGAGATGGAGGGGAATCGAGCGTCTAGCTGGGCGATAACATCCGTCGTCTTGCCGAGCAGACTCCCGTCCTGTCGATATACTTTTTTATCTAGCAACTGCGTAAGATATTTCATCGTGTCGTTTTACTCTCTTGTCTCGCGCCTTCCGCGCTGACCCGCCCACCCCTATCCAACCTTTCCCCTTCGCGTCGCCCTCTACGCCATAACGCGCCCCTCCATATACTCGTCAATCGTGGCGAGGGCGAAGTTTGCGCCCTTCTTGCGGGTGGCGAGCGAGAGAAGCAGGGCTTTAGCGGTGTCTAGGCTGGTAAGGCAGGGCACTCCCGCCTCCACCGAAGCGCGGCGTATCTGAATGGCTTCGCGCTCTATCCGTTTGTCGGTGGAGAGCGTATTGATGAGGAGGCTGATTTTGCCGCTACGGATAAGCGACGTGATATTCTCGTTGGCTTCGTGCAGTTTGTGAACGGTGGTGACGGGGATTCCGCGTTGCGTCAGGTAGGAAGCGGTTCCCGCCGTAGCGTAGATATGGAAGCCCATCTCCTGAAAGCCTCGAATTATCGGAACCGCCTCCGCCTTATCTGGGTCGGCGATAGTCGCGATAAGATTTCCGCCCGTCGGCACGTCTATCCCCGAAGCGAGCATGGCTTTATAGAGCGCAAGCGGGTATTTTGTGTCTACGCCCATTATCTCGCCTGTACTCTTCATTTCGGGCCCCAAGCCGATGTCCACCTGTGTCAGTTTCAGGAACGAGAAGACGGGCGCTTTCACCGCAATGCTTCCCTGATTGGGGTGCAGACCGCTGGTATAGCCCTGCTCCTTGAGCGATACGCCCATCATGGCGCGAGTGGCGACCTTTACCATGGGGATACCTGTCACTTTAGAGAGGTAGGGAACGGTTCGCGAGGCGCGTGGGTTCACTTCCAGAACCATCGCCGTATTCGTCTCATGGTCTACCACAAACTGAATGTTCATCAGTCCGCGCACCTCAAGGCGAAGGGCAAGACTGGTAGCGACTCGCACTATCTGGTCTATCACATCTTGCGAAAGGGTCTGCGGCGGATAGACCGCCATGCTGTCGCCGCTGTGAACGCCCGCCCGCTCGATATGCTCCATAATGCCGGGCAGGAGGCAGTCTACGCCATCGCTAATAACGTCTACCTCCACCTCTTTCCCAATGATGTACTTATCTATCAGGATGGGGGCTTTAGGGGAGACATCCACCACGTAGGTCATATAGCGTTCGAGGTCGGCGCGGCTATAGACCAACTCCATTGCACGACCTCCCAATACATAAGACGGGCGCACAAGCACCGGATAACTTATCTCTTCTGCAACTATAAGCGCATCTTTTTCGTTTGTGACGGCGCGTCCTTGTGGTTTGGCGACATTTAGGGCGCGGAGAACGTTGTCGAAGCGATCTCTGTCTTCAGCGAGGTCTATCGAATCGTAGGAACTCCCGAAAATTCGGACTCCCGCTTCGTGAAGGGGCTTCGCGAGGTTAATAGCGGTCTGCCCCCCGAACTGAACAATCACACCCTCCGGCTCTTCGCGGTCGATGATGTTCATCACATCCTCAACAGTAAGCGGCTCGAAAAACAGCCTGTCGGACGTGTCGAAATCTGTGGAGACGGTTTCGGGGTTGTTGTTGATAATAATGGCTTCATAGCCCAACTCGCGAAGCGTCCATACGCAGTGGACGCAACTGTAGTCGAACTCTATTCCCTGCCCAATACGAATGGGACCCGAACCGATAACAATGACTTTACCCTTGTCGCTCAAAATCCGCCTCTTTCTTCTAAAAACGTAAGAGTTCAGGGTTATGGGAGTAAAAACCGCGAAACACGCGAAACACGCGAAAAAATGCACAAACCCCAAACTTGGAACAACGCGCCAAACTTCCCAATCTCAAACCACAAAAACTCCTC
>CAIJLM010000165.1 GCA_903821495.1 uncultured Chthonomonas sp.
CTGAGTTTCTTGCAAACCTGAGCGTCGGCATGATTGGTTTTATCGCGCTGGTTCTCTCGTTGGTGCGCTTCGCCCTTTTGAATCCGACCTCCAATCGCCCTCCCGCCAACCTAGCGCGCGGAATCGCCGAGTTCTGCGAATCTATCCTCGTCGCTCTCGTGCTAGTCTTCTTGCTAATTCGCCCCTTCCTCCTGCAAGCGTTCTTTATTCCCTCGCAGTCTATGGAAAACACGCTACTCGGTCACTCTGCGGGGGTAGACGGGTACACGGATACCGTCAACGACCATATCTTCGTAAACAAACTCGTATTTCGCTATAGCGCCCCGCAACACAAAGATATCATCGTCTTCCGCGCCCCGAAAGATGCAGACGGAGAATCGAGACAGCGCGGTCTCCCGCAGGTGGAAAACGTTTTGATTAAGCGCGTCATTGGCGTTCCCGGCGACACGATACAGGTGAAAGAGGTGGAGGTGAAAGAGGGTGGCGAAAAGAAAACGATTAAGGCGGTCTTCCGCAATGGCGAACGCCTAATCGAGCCTTACACGAAAGAGCCGATGGACGGGTATCCGGGAGCGCCTCCCTTTGCAGGTATAACGCCGCTCAAACTCGCGCCCGACCAGTACTTTGTGATGGGCGATAACCGCAATAATAGCAACGATAGCCGCTTTTGGGGCGTAGTGACTCGCGATAGAGTGATTGGAAAAGCCTCGTTTATCTTCATGCCGTTCAATCGCATGGGGCTGATTCGATAGCCGTATGGACTGGTGGCTAGAGGAAAAGCGCCTCTGGGATGAGGGCTACGTCTGTATCTCAGGGATAGATGAGGCGGGACGGGGCGCTTTGGCGGGTCCCGTCGTCGCGGCGTGTGTGGTTTTGCCGCGCTCTATCGCGCCTGACGGTATCAACGACTCGAAACAACTCTCTCCACAACAACGCGAATCGCTCTACGCCGCGATTTTGAAAACAGCGCGGGGCGTGGGCGTGGGCGTTGTGGATGTCGAGACTATTGAGGCGATAAACATCCTCCGCGCTACTCATGTCGCTATGCGTCGCGCCCTCGAAAACCTCCCCGCAGGACTACTCCCCGACATCGCTTTGATTGATGGGCTTCCCGTCAAAGAGTTTCCTCTCGCGCAGTTGGCTCTGGTGAAAGGCGACCAGCGTTGCGTCTCCATAGCCGCCGCCTCCATTGTGGCGAAGGTCTCCCGCGACCGCCTTATGGTTGAACTAGACGCGCTCTATCCCGGCTACGGCTTCGCGCTCCATAAAGGCTACGGCGTTCCCCAACACCTTCGCGCCCTAAAAGAGCGGGGCGTTCTTCCTATTCATCGGCGCACGTTTCGCCCCGTGATGGAGGCGGACGGGGGGGTGATGCAGATGGAGGGGGGAGAGGAGAAGGGTTCTCATGTCGCTCCGAAAACTAGGAGAGGCTGGCGAATATCTCGCCCAAAACTTCCTTAAACAGCATAACCATACCGTCATCGCAACAAACTACCGTTCTCGCTTTGGCGAGATAGATATTATTGCGAAGGAGGGGGACTGCTACGTGTTTGTGGAGGTGAAAACGCGCTCTAGCAAGAGATTCGGAAGCCCGCTAGAAGCGGTGACATATCGCAAGCGACAACGCATCTTGATGACCGCGCTACACTGGATTGGGACGCAGAACCTAGGTGCAGAAGAGCCTGCCTATCGCTTTGATGTTTTGGGTATTGTGGTGGGGAGCGATGGGCTTGCGACCATTACCCACGACAAGGGCGTTTTTGGAGAGGGAGAGTAGAGTATAGGGTTGGGTTTGAAGACTGTCATGCAC
>CAIJLM010000166.1 GCA_903821495.1 uncultured Chthonomonas sp.
ATAAGCCGGCGGGAATGACCTCGCACGACGTGGTGAACCGCGCTCGAAGGCTGTTCAAAACGAAGCGCGTAGGGCACACAGGAACCCTCGACCCCGACGCGACGGGCGTTCTAGTAATCTGCCTCGGCTACGCGACTCGCATCGCCGAGTACCTCTCATCCTCGCGTAAAAGTTACGTTGCGGAGGTCGTTTTCGGCAAAGAGACGGACACGCAAGACGCAAGCGGAGTCGTTCTCGCTGAACGCCCCGCCTCTCACATCACGGAGGCGGATGTCCGCGCCCTATGCGTTCGCTTCACCGGAAAGCAGTCCCAAATTCCCCCGATGGTCTCCGCGCTCCACCATGAGGGCAAGCGGCTGTACGAGTTGGCGCGTGAGGGTATCACCGTCGAACGCGCCCCCCGCGACATTGAGATTTTCGCCTGCAAACTCCTCGCCTTCACACCCGCCGAACACCCTGTAGCGCGTATCGAAGTCTCCTGCTCCACCGGAACCTACATCCGCACTCTCGCCGCCGACATGGGCGAAGTAGCGGGAACGGGTGCTCTCATGCGCTCTCTGCGCCGCACGGAGGTTGGAGACGTTTCGCGCCCCTTCACCCTACAAGAATCGTTTACGCTAGAGCGGTTGCAAGAGTTGGCGGAGGCGGAACGGATAGCGGAGAGCGTTATTCCTTTGCGGCTGGCGCTGGCTGGCTGGACTCAGATTCCGCTAGACGAGTTGGGCGTGATTTGGCTTCGGCAGGGGCGAGCGATAGAGATTGAGGGGGAGGACGCGGAGCGGGTCGCGGCGTGCGATAGCGCGGGCGAGGTGGTCGGAATTGGGCGGGTGGTCGGGGGGACTTTACAACCTGTGAAGGTGCTGGTTTAGTTGCGCCTCTATTTTTTGCGCTTTTGAAAAACCTGACAAATTTGTTATATAACAATCTTGTTATGTGTTATAATAGATATATGACAAATTTGTTGGGTATTAAAAGGCAAGAGGAGAGCGACAATGAGAATCAATACGGGAGCCGCCTTAAGCCCTAGCGACGTTGTTGGAAGAGGCAGGGTTATCGCGCAACTGTGGCGCGATTTAGATAACCAAAGCGTTGTTCTAAACGCCGAGCGGCGCATGGGCAAAACCTCCCTTATCAAAAAGATGTGCGCGGAATCCCCTACTGACGTTATAGCGCTCTATCGCGATTTAGAGAATATACAGACCCCAGAAGCGTTTCTGGAAGCGATACTCGCCGACCTTGACGAATGGTTATCCACACAACGACGCGCCAAAGAGTGGCTCTGGAATATATGGGGCGCTATTGGCGGTACGCAAGTTAGAAGTATCGGAAAACTCCCCCCGGCACAGCAGAGAGATTGGGAACTCAGCCTCAAAACGATTCTTGCGGAGACGGCGCAGGCGCTTGACGGAAGGCTGGTTTTCTTTTGGGATGAGATACCCCTGATGCTAGACAACATGAAGCGAGGCAAAAATGGGGCGGCGGTAGCGATGCAGGTTTTGAGCGCGTTGCGGGCGATTCGGCACGACGACAAGGCGAAATCTATACGCATGGTCTTCACGGGTTCTATTGGTATGCACCATATTCTGACAGAACTGCGCGGTAAAGGACTCAATCATCCCGCCATCAACGATATGCTCTCCAAACTCCTGCCGCCCCTCAGTGAAGAGGATGCGGTTAACCTCGTTACGGCGTTATTGGCGGGCGCGAATATCCCCGTGAGCGGTAGCAAGGCGCAAGAGATAGCCGCCTCTGTTGATAATATCCCCTTCTATATTCAACATCTTGCAACGGGTGTGCGCGACCATCAGAGTGGAGCGGATGCGGCGCTTGTGAATATCCCTGAACTCCGTTATAAACTGCTCTACTCCCCCCAAGACCCGCTCTATCTTCGCCACTATCGCGAACGTATTGAGATATACTACGCGAAAAAAGAGCAGGAAACCGCTTTCCATATTTTAGACGCGCTCGCGCATGAACAGCCTCTCCTCGCGGATACGCTCCTTAATCGGGTGAAACTCAAAGCGCAAAAAACGAAAGAACTGAGCCTTTTCGAGATACTGGAGCTGCTTGAGCAAGACCTCTACATCGAGAGAAGCGCACGGGGCTATCAGTTTCAACGTAACTTTATCCGCGACGCATGGAAGGCTTTAAGGAACATCGCATGACAAAGGGAACCGCTTTTCTCTCTGCGTTTTCGCCGAGCGTGATGTCGTACCAACTGCTGAAAGATATTTTTGTGCAGGAGGCGCGACTTAGACTGCTTGATCGTCTTGTGCAGGATGTTTGGGAGTGCGCCACCAGCCCTACGAAGCGTCACACTCTGATTGTGGGGGCGCGCGGAATGGGCAAAACGCACCTCGTCACGCTCCTCTATCACCGTATTCGTAGCGCCGAAGAGAGCGTCGATATTGACAAGAGCGTGCGTATCGCATGGCTGAAGGAGGAGGAGCGGGGGGTGCGCTCGTTCGGGCATCTGGCGCGGCGTATTTTGGAGAGGCTTGCGGCGGAGTATCGCGATTCTGACCTAAAAAATGAGACGGACGCTCTGCTGAACTCTCCCGCAGATTTCGAGGAGAGGGCGACGCAACTTCTTACAAAGTGGCTAAAAGGCTACACGCTACTCCTCATCGTGGAGAACTTCAACGACCTTCTGACGCGCATAGGAGAGGGCGGGCAGAGGGCTTTTCGCGCCTACCTCCAGAATGAGGGGAACGCGCTCGTCCTCGCGACGACCCCTAGCCTCACCGAAGCGATGAGCGACTACGAATCTCCTTTTTACGGCTTTTTTAACGTCGAAGCACTGGAAGAGTTGAGCCTAGAGGATGCCGCCCTGCTTCTCGCAAGAGTGGCTGAGGAGAGAAAAGACGGGGAGCTCTCCGCCTTCCTGAAAACGCCGCAGTCCAGAAACCGCCTCAAGGTTATCGAGGCGCTGGCGGGGGGGCATCCGCGCATCTGGATTCTCTTTGCGGGCGTTCTGACAAAGGACACGCTAGACGAACTTGTTCCTCTCTTCCTGAAAATGCTAGACGACCTCACCCCCTACTATCAGTCTCGCTTAGACACGCTTTCGCCGCAACAGGCGCAGGTTGTGGAGTGCCTTATTGAGAAGCGGGGAGCCGTCGCCGTCTCGGAGATAGCCCGTTACTGCCTTATAGACCCTCCCTCCGTCTCAATACTGTTGCGCCGCCTCGGAGAGATAGGCTACCTGCGAAACGACCGCAGGGGGCGCGGTAACTACTACGAGCTACGTGAACCGCTTATGCGGCTCTGCCTTGAGGTGAAGGAGAGCAGGGGCAAGCCAATCCAGCTGATTGTGGACTTTTTGAGACTCTGGTACGACCGAAACAGCCTACAGGAGCGGCTGAACTCCTGCGCTATGGATAGCCCCTACGAGCGGGAGCATATCTCGGCGGCGTTGAGGCAGATGCCTGCGGAGAGCGACGGAGGGAGCCGCTGGTATGGGGAAGTTAGAGCTTTGCACCTACAAAACAAGTACGTTGAGGCGATTGCGCTGTGCGATAGGTGGATTGATGAGAACGAGGAGGCGAACGCCTGGCTCTGGCAAAATCGGGGCTACGCATTGGATAGCTTGAAGCGTTACGCGGAGGCGTTGGAGAGTTACGACAAGGTTCTGGAGATTGCCCCCGAATACGCGGTTGCCTGGCACAATCGGGGCTACGCATTGGATAGCTTGAAGCGTTACGCGGAGGCGTTGGAGAGTTACGACAAGGCTCTGGAGATTGACCCCGAATACGCGGTTGCCTGGACTCTTATGGCGATAAGCTCTATCGCGACGGGCGAGTGGAGCAAGGGGCTTACGGCGTTGGAAGCCGCGTTCGCCTGCCCTTCCGATAGCATCTCCGAAGTTAGTTGGTTGAATCGCGGGAGAGGTATGTGCCGCGCCCTTCTCGAACGCTCCAATGAGTTCGCCCTTTGGGACGAGCGCATAGAGGCTTTGGCAGACCTCTGCGGCAGGCATAGCGTCCTTCCTGACTTTGCTATGGGGATGGTGGAGTCTATCCCCGCGCTCTTCGCGCCGCATATCTCGGACGCGGTGGCGGAGGCGTGGAATCGCGCATGGCAGAAGGCGGGGCGGGACGAGGGCAGGGAGGCACTGGAGATACCTTTGCGTCTGTTGGATGCGGCGGTTCGGTGGCGTGAGAAGCGAGACGATGCGGTATTGCTGAGTCTTCCTGCGGAGGAGCGCCCGATACTGGAGGAGTTGTTGGCGGAGGCGCGGGGGTAGACGCCTCAAGTTGGCAATGCGACCTAACCCCCTAGCCCCCTAGCCCCCTTCCCGAAACGGGAAGGGGGAATAACTGCCGCTAAGAAGATAACGGA
>CAIJLM010000167.1 GCA_903821495.1 uncultured Chthonomonas sp.
GAGGAGTTCTTCCACACCTTCAACGCCCTCTACCAGAGCGGAAAGCAGATTGTTTTGGCGAGCGATAGAAGCCCCCGAGAACTGAACACAATGGATGAACGCCTCCGCTCTCGCTTTCAGAGCGGGCTGATTGCAGACATTGGCGCTCCCGATTTGGAGACGCGCATCGCGATATTGCAGAGGTGTCGCGAACGCGAAAAGGCGAATATCCCCGACGACGTGCTGACCTATATCGCCAGCGCCATTCAGTCCAACATCCGCGCTCTGGAGGGGGCGCTTACGAAACTGCTCGCCTACTCCTCCATCATGGGACTTCCGATTCGCCCGGAACTGGCGCAAGAGGTTCTGAGCGAGTACTTCATAGAGAAGCCCGTACCAACCCGTAAACTGACGGTAGAGATAATTGTAGGCGAGGTGGGCGAACTGTTTGGCATAACCGTCGAGGCGCTACGGGGTCCCAACCGCAACAAGGAGGTGTCGCAGGCGCGTCAAATCGCGATGTACCTCTGTCGGGAACTTCTGCCGGAGATGAATACGTCTACCACAGGGGCGGCGTTCGGCGGACGCGACCACGCCACCGTCGTCTACGCCTGTCAGCGCGTGAAGTCTATGCGAGAGATAGACCCCGAAATCACCGACCTCCTGAACCGTTTGTATCGGACGTTATTAGGGTAATTATGAGCCAATATGCACGTACACTAGATGAATTGTCCCTCAAAGCCGTTCGCTACTGGCCCCATGCCATAACCGAAGCGGAAGCCAACCTGAGCATCTTGCCGCGTTTACTCGAAACGCAAGACCAGTTTATCAGCGTCCTCACTTTGGGGGGAGATTCTCCTGAAGTGTGGGAGAGTTTGGTAGATGTCTCTACGGATATGCCTGCCAACCTTTTCCTGAAACACCTCATGGTGTTGAGTGACATAGGCGGCGAAGGGCTTGGGAAAATCACCCCATTCGACACTCTCTGCTTTCCAAACGGAGTGATGCGGTATATCTGGAGGGAGCGCGAATACTCCTATTCGTTTCAAACCCTAGTGAATGGTAGGAAGACAGGCAACTCGCTCTTGCGAGTAGACGCTAAAGGATTATTGACTGGATACCGCCTCACATCCGCCATGAAAGACGTGATAATGTTCCTCCTTTATGGAGATTCCGCCATTGGCGATAACGTTCCAGAAGACATTAAGCGCAAATGCGTGGCAGGGGAGTATATTGGTAGACCGGAAGAGTTAGGACGCTTCATCAAGCGGAACTATATCCGCGTTAGTCGGCAGTTAGCGGGAGCCATGAGCAACAGTTTGGGGCAGATAACTCAGGACTTTGTTGTTCAGTGTTTGAGCGAAAAATTGCAGGGCTGGGAGGTGACGAGGAATGATAGCATACCGGGTATCAGTATCAATCAAGGAGCGACGGAAGCCTCTTTCGATGTTGTAACGAAGTCGCCATCCGGAGTCTATTTTGGGGTTGAGGTGAGTTTTCAAGTGACGACCAACAGCGTTATTGAACGAAAAGCGCGTGACGCGCAAGGGCTTCGACAACGTTTGCACGAAAGCGGGCATTTTATTTGCTATGTGGTGGACGGCGCGGGTAACATTGATGTGAGGAAATCCGCCGTGCGTACTATTTGCCAGTTTAGCGACTGCCCTATGTGTCTATAATAAGTGAGACTCGTTAATTTTCGGTTCTACTGTCACAAACTCTACGGGCGAGAAGGGTTTTGCTTTCAATATGAATGTTCCACTATACTCTGACGCGACCTCTGGTTCTTCC
>CAIJLM010000168.1 GCA_903821495.1 uncultured Chthonomonas sp.
ATGTTCGTCCCTGCGAACGTAGATGTTGATTCTGGCGACGTTGAGCCGCCCGCTTTTCGCCGCTCTCCATACGACGACGATGCCTCTTTCTAGTATAGAATACGACCAAACGGGCGGAGGTGTGAGTTAGGGAATGTTTAGCGATAAGCGAATAGGTATCATTGGGGTTGGAGCGATGGGTAGCGCGCTGTGCCGGGGGTTGGTGCAAGCCAACGCCGCCCCCGCAAATCGCCTCGTCATTTTCGACCCGCACTCCGCCCATACGCAGACCTTGCAACAGTCGCTGGGCGTTAAAGTGGCGGAGAGCAATGTCCAAATCGCTCGTTTTACCGACATTATACTTCTCTGCGTGAAGCCCTACAATGTGGTTCCCGTTCTCCAAGAGATAGCGGAACACCTCCAGCGCGACGAAGGCAAAAAGCCGCCCCTGCTTATTAGCATTGCGGCGGGCGTTCGTCTCGCCACTCTTGAGGCGAACGCGGGCGCGGACATCCCCATCATTCGCGCCATGCCCAACACCCCCGCCCAACTCCTACAGGGCGCGTCTGCGTTCTGCGTAGGTAGCCACGCCACGCCCGTTCACGAGAAGCAAGCGAAAGCGATTTTCGAGGCGGTAGGCAAAGCCGTTCAGGTTCCAGAATCGCTGATGGATGCGGTGACAGCGCTCTCCGGTTCGGGCCCCGCCTACGTCTACCTGATGATTGAAGCCCTCATTGATGGCGGCGTGAAGGTCGGGCTACCCCGTGACATCGCCCACCAACTCGCCGCGCAGACCGTGCTAGGCGCGGCGCAGATGGTCATGGAGACGGGGCTTCACCCCGCGCAACTGCGCGATATGGTCACTACCCCCGCAGGAACCACGATTGCCGCGCTCGCCTCGTTGGAACACTCCGGCGTTCGCGCCGCTCTCATAGATGCGGTGGAAAAAGCCGCTAATCGCGCCAAAGAGCTGGGGTAGAGGGCATGGAAATCGTCCTCTTCACCCCCGAAAACCTCCTCTCGTCTCTCCCTCAGTTCGTCGCCCTTCTCCAAGATACCGTAAATGGCGGAGCCTCTGTAGGCTTTCTTCCTCCTCTTGATTCCCATACCGCAGAAGCCTACTGGCGCGGCGTGGTTACCGATGGCGTGATTCTGCTCGCCGTAATGGAAGAGGGCAGAGTTGTCGGGACAGTGCAACTCGCGCTTGCAGAGAAAGCCAACGCCCGACATCGGGCGGAGGTGCAGAAGCTGATGGTATTGACCGAGTTTCGAGGCAGGGGTATCGCTAGAAGACTGATGGAGCGGCTGGAGGAGATAGCCGTAGAGCATGGGAGAAGCCTCCTTGTTCTGGACACGCGGCGCGGCGATGTGGCGGAGAGCCTCTACCACAAACTGGGCTACATTGAGGCGGGAGCTATTCCTCTGTTCGCCCTGAGCGCGAACGGCGAACTACACGACACCGTGATACTCTACAAACCACTGAAAATAGAGGAGCCAAAATAGTGAAACAGATACCCTTTGCGCTATGCGGATACAGCCTGCCTCATGTTATGGGCTACCTAGCCGCCAAAGATGGCGAGAAGCCGGAGAAGCCGCTCGATCCGCTAGGCTTGATGCTCTTTGCGAAGGAGGCGGGCTTAGTTGGGGCGGAGTTCTCGTTGGCGGCGCAGGTTCCTTCCTTCGATGGCGCATTAGTGGAGACGGGCGAGAACCGCTCAGACTGGAAGAGCCTACTCGAAGCGCATGGACTAAAAATAGTCGCGGACTATGGCGCTCTGCTGGACTATCCTGCGGAACACCTCAAAGAGTATCTGAAGACGGCGCAGGAGGCGGGAGCGAAGACGGTTCGGGCTGTGCTAAGTCATATTTTGTGCGGGGATAGGCGGAATTTCGCAGGAGGGTGGGACGCTCATCGCGATGCGCTGGCGAAACGCCTCCAAGAGGTGATACCCTACGCGGAGGAGTTGGGAGTCTGCCTTGCCGTAGAGAACCATCAGGACGCGACGAGCGACGACCTGCTCTGGCTTGCAGAGCGGGTGAACTATAGCCCCGCGTTCGGCGTCACGCTGGACGCAGGGAACCCTCTCGCTGTTGGGGAAGAGCCTATCGCCTATACTCAAGCCATCGCTTCTATTGTTCGGCATATCCACTTGAAGGATTATAAGGTCTATCTTGCGCCCGAAGGCTATCGCTTGGTACGATGTTCGGCGGGGCAAGGGGCGATACCATTCCCGGAGATGCTCGCGATTGTCGCGAAGAACGGGCATGACGTTCTCCCCGCAATCGAGGTCGCCGCGCAAGCCACCCGCACTATTCCCGTGAATGAACCCGACTGGTGGGCGCGCTACCCTACGGAGCAGAGAGCGAAATACGAGGGGGTCATCCCATTTCTTGAAAAACACGCCCTACCGATGGATGCGCCCTACTCAAGCGCGTGGGAACGGGGCGAAAGTTCGGCGGCGGTGATGGCGGAGGAGTGGTTGGTGGTGCGAGAGAGTGTCGCCTACTTCGCGAGTATCGGCTAACCTAACAATACCTCCAGATTCGGCGATTTGATAACAGCGACTCCCTCCTCTCTGTCTCGTACTTCGAGAAAGTGGCTAACGGGGGGCTGTGCAAGAAGTTGTAGAATACGGAGGCGATTCGGTTCGGAGAGAGAGTTCAAGTCATCAAGAACCGTTTCGTTCACCTGTAGAAGCGTTCCGTAGCCGTAGAAACTCAAGCCCCAAGCGCTCTGGAAGTTTAGGTCTGTGTAGAGGAGAATACAGTCGTTGAGGGCGATGGTACGAGAGAAGGTCTCCTCAAAATCCTCGAACGTCACCTCTAAAACATCCTCTTCCGTGTCGTAAATCATCTCAAATGAGGGCATAGTTTAGTTTTCCTCTGGTTTTGGCGCGGTAAAAGTCCACTTTTTGTTAGAAAAGAAGTTCCAAAAGGCGACGCAAAGAATCGCGAATGCCTTTGCGATATTGAGGTGCGTATTTTCATGCTTGCCATCGTGTATAACCTGCCCCGTTAGTGCAACGAGGATAGCCTTCATGATAGCGATATTTAGCAGGTATCCGATGACATTGAGCCCCACAAAGCGGGCGTACAACTCATGGCGTTTCCCAGACCCAAGCCCTCGAAATGTCCAGTAGCTATTCCAGATAAACCCATTTGTTACCGCGACAGCGAATGAAAGGGTCTGCGCGGACACCCAGTGCCAGCCATAACGGTTCATCATCACTTTCCAGATGCCCACATCTATAATCATGCTGGAAAAGCCGATGATGCAAAACTTGACGAACTGCCGGACGGTAGGGTGGGCGGCGATACTGCCTGGTTGAGCCAATGAGAGTTCCTTTTGTCTATTCGTTGCGCTTCAAGCGAAAGAGGAGGCGGGGGTTGCCCGGCTCGGAGGCGGGCAGGAATTTTTCGGAACAGCGGTCGCAACGCACGTAGCCGCCGCCTAAATCCTGTCGCAAAATATCGCTATTATCGTGAAAGGAGGCGTTGTCGCAGTAGTGAAAAAGCACCTTTTGAGCGCCTTTCGATTCAATCACCCACCTACTCATAAAATATAATCTCCTGTACTGAAAATATTAAGCCACATAGTAGAGGTAGGCTTCGTCTATGTAAAACTCGTTCCAATAGGTTCCCCTGACGAACCGCCCTGGCGACGCTATCGCAATGGGCTTGTTGTTCTCTCTCGCAGCTACTACGAGAGGGTCATTGGGGCTTTTCGCATATACATCGGTAAATTGTAACCATTGGAACGGCGGCTCCATAGCGTCAATAGTTGCAATGATTCGCTCGTAAGCCGCTCCCGCTCCCGCTTTATCTACAATAGGGGTAGCGATAATAAGCGTCCATCTGTCTAAGTCGCTGTGATAGTGCCAAAAAGCGGCGTTCAAGTCGAACTCAGGTTGCGAGTGCAACGCCTCGACAAAGCGTCGCCCGTCATCTAAAGCGAACTGGACTAATAGCGTTGTTTGCTCCATTGATAGACTCCATTGGAGGGATTAGATACCGCGTCATAAATCTGCTCCGCCTCTATTTGATTGTGTGTTTGGTATCGAGATTGTTCCGTCCAAGCTATCACTAGAGACCAGTTTCTTTTTATCGAGGCGTTTTCTAAAAGCATATCTTCTTTAGTTTCCGGTAAAAGTATGTAGACAAACTACGTGTTACGACATCAGGCAACTTGTGAGGTAGAGTTAAGTCGCTAAAACAAACCGCCTCAAGGAGCGCCTGA
>CAIJLM010000169.1 GCA_903821495.1 uncultured Chthonomonas sp.
GGGCAGACGCTTGCGGAGGCGTTGCGCGGGGAGCGCCGTCTTCAACAGATTCCGCTGGCGATTCAGGGGGGGAATCTATCTGCTACTCGCCGGACGGAAAATCGCTCTTCACGACGAGCGAACGGTTGCCTACGCCGCTGTTTGAGATGCCGATAAAGTAGCGGGACTTATCTCCGTACAACGGTAAAATCAATATCCGCTTCCACTTGACCTATCCACGTGCCGGGTGGAAACACTTTTTCAAAGTCGGTGAATTGAGCGATGACGTGGGCTTTGTACCTTCCAGCGGCGTAGGTGGAAAGTCCGTAATTTTGTAATTTCGTATCAGACCCCCAATACTCGTTTGGCGATAGCGTGGTAACGTAAACGATAGGCTTCTTTGTCTTAGCATCCATGAGAGGTCCCACGTCTTTTATGAGGTCATCGTTCTTAAACCTTACACGATTTCCCCTATCATCGAATAGTTCTACAAAGAGAGTGGCATGATTAATAAGAAAATGCGGTAGGACTATAGTATGGTCGCTTATGTTTTTGACGCGGAAGCCAATCTCTATGTTCTGCCCTACCTGATACTCTCGCTCGGAAGTGGTTAGGGAGAGCATCAGTTCCGCCTTTTTTGCACGCAACTCTCTCTCCCGTTTTGACTCTAACGCTTGTGGGACAGGGGCGACCGCGCTCTTTTCTGGTTGGCATGAGGAGAGCGTGAGTAGAGCGAATAGCAGGGCAAGACTGTTTTTAAGAGTTACCATGCGATACTCCTAACTTAACAACGCAACGAGAGCGGAGGGATGATTCCCTCCGCTCTCTGTACAATTAGCCCGCCCTTAGTGAATCTGCATCGGCATCAGGACGCAGAGGTAGTCGGTGGTGTCTGGCGTTTCGCCCTCTTTGGGGGCGGGGTGAACAGGGCGCAGAACGCCCGGCTTGAGCGGGTCGGAGAGTTCGAGATGGATGTTATCGCAGTCTATCACATCCAGAACGTCCAGCAGGTACTTCGCATTGAAGGCGATTTCCACTTCGCCGCCCTCGCGCTCCACCTCAATCTCCTCGTAGGCGTTACCGATGATTTGGCTCTCTGCGGTGAGGATAAGGCGGGTGTCCTCCGTGCGGAAGATAACGCGCTGTGAGTTCTCGCGCGCTACGATGGAGGCGCGTTTGACCGCGCTCTGCAAGGTAGCCGCCGGAATGGTCAGCGTCTTCTGGTGTTCTGCGGGGATGACTCTCTGGTAGTTCGGGAACTGCCCCTCAATGAGGCGAGAGACAATCTGTACCTGATTCTCGCCCGGTAGGTTGAACATCACCTGATTCCCCGATAGTCGCACCTCCACATCGCCCTCGTCGCCCGTCAAGAGGCGGGTCAGTTCGTTCATGGCGCGGGCGGGCACGATGGCGTTTTGGGAGCCAGTCCCGCGTGTCACCTTCGCGCTTTTGACCGCAAGGCGGTGGGTGTCGGTAGCCACGAACTTGAGCGTCTCGCCGTCGAAAACCATGAGGATACCCGTCAAGATAGGGCGGGCTTCGTCGGTTCCTACTGCGAATCGCGTTTGGCGAATGAGGCTACGCATCATGCCCTGGGAGATGGTGAACGATACGGTGTCGCGGACTTCGGGCAGTTGCGGGTACTCATCGGCGGGAAGCCCTAGAATTTTATAGTCCGACTTCTCGCAGTTCACGCGGGTCGTGTGACTTTTATCTACCGATATAGCGACATCGCTCTTATCGGGCAGGTTGCCTAAGACTTCGGTGAGGGTGCGGGAGGGGGCGGTCAGCGCGCCGCTCTCTTGAACTTGGGCGGGGATATAGCAGGATATGCCCAACTCTAGGTCGGTGGCGATAAGGCGGAGACCGCTCTCCTCCGCTCGAATGAGAATGTGGCTCAAAATGGGAAGGGCGCTACGCCCGGAAACAGCGTGACCAACGGTCTGTACGGCTTCGTAAATCGCTTTGCGGGGACAAGTGGCTTTCAAACTCGCCAGCGTGTCAGTGGGAGGGGCTACCATAGAAAACTCCTTTTCTCTTACAAAAACTTTGTGGGGACTCTTGCCTCTTTCGGCAAGTTCGTTGGATTGATTACACTAGGGAGGACTCGGATTGGACGAAAAAAGTGTCGCAAGTCCGCGTAACTTTTTTGAAGAATCTCAGGTCTATAGTTTTAGCGAGCGAGCGAATAGAACGATAGAGAGGGTGTAGATTAAAAAATCCTAATAACTGGTGAAACCACTTAGCGATTTGACCGTCTATAACCATGAGAGAGCAAGATTTGCATTTTGTAGCGAACTGTGCTATAATTAGCGCGTAGTAACGAGAAACAGTTTCCAGATAACCTTCCCCAGACCTGCACAGCAGGCGGGACGTATAGAGGCGAGAAGCGACAAGCCGCCCAGAAGATGTTATCTCCGATTGGAAACACGTCCTGCCCCCGATGAGGACGCGACGCAACGAGAACCCAAACAGACGGGGTTTGAAGGGTTCCTGTTTTACAGATTTAGAGGAGATTTCCATAATGAATGCGGTTCAACCCAGAATTCGCGCCGTGCGTATGTTTCGCTCCGGCGAAGAGGTAGACCCGGGCGTATATATCGATATGGATTCGGGCGATGTAGTCAGAGTGAACGAGCGAGATAGCCTGCCCGAAGGCATTCAGGTAATACGCTACCTACGCCGCTATCGGCGCGTAGAGGGCGCAAACGAGATTAAAAACGGTTCGCGCTAAACGACATCAAAAAGAAAAAGACGAAAAAGTTACCTTCAAAAGCGGAGAGGTCAGGGGAAGCGATTCCCCTGACCTCTTACGCTTTTTTGCTCTCATGACGTATCCTGCGGTAGTCGCGGGGACACCGACCGACATGGCGCTTGAAGCGCAGAGAGAAATAGAACGGGTTGTCGAAGCCCACCTCTTCCGCAATAGACTGTATAGGGCGAGAGGTGAGTTCGAGGAGTTGCGCCGCTCTATCTAGGCGTTGTTGCTCCAGAAACTGAAGCGGCGTGACCCCCGTGTGTTGCCTAAAAAGGTGCGCGAGGCGCGACACAGAGAGACCGCTGACTTGCGCCAACGTATCCAGAGAGATATCGTCGGCGATATGCTGGCACATATAGTCCATCGCCGTCTGCACTCTGCTATCCATACGCGCCTGCTCGGAGCGCGGGTTCGCCGCGTCGCACCAGAGTAGAACCTCCTCTAGCGCGTTCATGGCGAACTCCTCTTTGCGGCGCATAGCCCCCCGCGCTAGAGAGTCGGTTTTTGCGAAAACGCGCTCCACCTTACCTAGTAGAGCGGGGTCTTGCAGGGAGAGATTGAGGAGACCGGGCGCAACCTCCGTCCAGTCGAGGAGGCTGTGCCAGTAAGGGCGCGGGTGAAAGTGCGCCCAGATAAGTTCCCACTGTTGCAGAGACGGCTCCACTCCATAGTCGTGGAGAGTATGCGGCTTCAGGAGAGTTATGTCTCCTTGTTGTGTGATAATTTCGCCATTTGGGTAGCCAAAGCGCCCCTGCCCAGAAACAGTGAGTATTAGAAGCCAGTCGGCGGTTCCATGCTCCCGCCAGTTCGTATAGCCTCCGCTCTGATGAAAATGCCCCGTGACAATCTGAACGACAACGGGGGTGGGAGTCTCTGCGCGCTCCATAGGGTTCGCCTCCAAATAGCAAGATATTATAGGTAATAAGACACCTCCTGACTTCCCATGTTACAGGTTTCGTAGTATAGTATAGGAAATCACCGCAAAAGAGGAGGGTTGCGCCGTGTCCGCTCTCGCTGAACAGGTTTTGACAGACGAACAACGCGCTCAATTTCGCAAAGAGGGCTATCTTATCGTTCGTGGTCTCTTTTCCCCAGAAGAGGCGACGCTTATCCGCGACTCCTTCATGGAACTGAACGCGGACGGTCCCATTCCCGGTCTCTCCGAAATAAACGCCAACTATAAGCCTACCGACCCGCTCTCCTTCTATCCGCGCATGATGCACCCGCACCGCCATCCAGAGTATCCCGTCGGCGACATCGCTATGCGGTATATGCTTGATAAGCGCGTGGAGGCTATTCTCACGGAGCTATTCGGGGAGGAGCCTCTCGCCGCGCAAAGTATGTTCTACTTTAAGCCGCCCGGAGCGCGTGGGCAAGACTTTCATCAGGATAACTACTATCTGCGCGTGAAGCCAGGAACCTGTATCGCGGCGTGGACGGCGATTGACGACGTGGACACGGAGAATGGGGGTATGGCGCTTGCGCCGGGGTCGCACGAACTAGACATCTTCTGCCCGGAACGCGCCGATAACTCGCTATTCTTTACGACAGACCATGTAGAGATACCGGAAGGCATGGAGCCCGTTCCCGCGATAATGAAGGCGGGAGATGTTCTTTTCTTTAACGGGAGCGTGATACACGGCTCTTACCCCAACACGAGCGCAGACCGCTTCCGTAGAGCGTTCATCTGCCACTACGTCCCCCATGCCAGCCTTGAGGTATCCCGTGGCTATCGCCCGCTGTATAACTTTAAGGGCGACATTGTAGACGACGATATCGGCGATGCGACAGGCGGGGGACCTTGCGGTATGCCAGAACCCGCCAGCCCTCACTAGGTCTCTTGGCTACTATCCACGCCCCTCTCTCCTACTAAGCGGGAATGAGAGGGGCTTTTGTTTTTGGGTGTGTTTCATTTGAGTTGGGAGAGTCTGTCTGATAGGCGATGCGGCATAGCGATTCGCCCTCTGTACCGCTACCGCCCCCTAACCCCAAC
>CAIJLM010000170.1 GCA_903821495.1 uncultured Chthonomonas sp.
AGGCATCCGCCTCCGCTTCGCTTATCCCCATGAGCGTCGCAATGACCTGTATCACCTGCTCCTGAAAAACGATACAGCCGTAGGTCTTGGCGAGTACAGGAGCGAGGGAGGGGTGCATCACATCGGCGCGAGACCAGCCGTTCCGACAGGCGACGAACCGACTGACGAGGTTCCCTCGAATGGGACCGGGACGGATGAGCGCGACGGAGGCGACTAAATCCTCGAAGTGTTCCGGCGAGAGCGACATCGCTAACGCCAACTGCGCGGGCGACTCTATCTGGAAACTGCCCAACGCCTCGCCGCTCTGTATCTTTTTGTAAGTCGCTACGTCCTGAGACGGAATGCGGCTGTACTGGAAGGCGAGGTCTTTGCGCTTCACGTCCTGCACCGTGTCCTCAATGGCGGAGAGGATACGCAGAGAGAGGACATCCAACTTTATCGCCCCCAGCGCCTCAACATCGTCCTTGTCGAAGGTGAGAAGCGGCAGGACATGAGTTGCAGTCGGTTGCATGGGGGCGATACGCGAGATGGGAACTCTGCTCACCACCACGCCAGAGGAGTGCGTCCCAATATGGCGGGGAAAGTTCGCTATCTTATGGCACAAATCCAGAAGAAGGGTGAACCGCTCCTTGAGATGCAGAAACGGCTTGAGTTCGGAGTTCTTCTCGAAGGCGCTGGCGATTTTGTCGGCGGAGGTGAAGGCGCGGATATGCTTGCGAAGGAACTCCAGCGCCTCGTCGGGGAGAGCGAGGGCTTTGCCGACATCCCTCACGGCGGAGCGAGCGAGGAAGGTGTGAAAGGTGCAAGCCATGGCGACATTCTCCGCTCCGTACTCCCTCTGTATCCACTGGAACACCTCCTCCCGTCGAGTCGCGTCGAAGTCGAGGTCAATGTCGGGGGTCTTGCCGGGAACGAGGAAGCGGGCAAAGGGCAGATTTCGAGAGAGGACATCCACATCGGTAAGCAGGAGACAGTAGGCGACGCAGGAGTCCGCCGCAGAGCCTCTGCCCGTGACGCGAATGCCCTGCGACCTCGCCCACCGTGCCACCTTCCACGCCATGAGGATATAGTCGGCGTATCCCAACTCGCAGATAACGGAGAGTTCATGCTCTAGCCGCGATTCGAGTCTGGGAGTGAGGGTTTTATACCGCGCCTTCGCCCCCTTGTACGCAAGATGGCGGAGGTAGGAGGGCGCGTCATGTCCTTCGGGGGTGGCGTAGGAGGGCGTTATCTCCTCCCCCTGTGGAAGCGCGACCTCGCACCGCTCTACAATGCGAAGCGTGTTCGCAATCGCCTCCGGTTTCCATGCGAAGAGTTCCTGCATCTCCTGCGAGGACTTGAGGTAGCGTTCCCGGTTGAGGGGGCGTTCCGCATGGATTTCCGCGAGGGTGATTCGGTTCGCGATACACCGCAGAACATCGTGCGCTTCCGCGTCTTTGGGTTCCGCGAAGTGAACGTTGTTCGTGGCGACGACGGGGATATGAAGGTAGGCTCCCAACTCCGCGAGATTGCGACAGACTCTATGGCTCTCCGGGGTGTAGTCGTCCTGAAGTTCGAGGTAGAGGGAGTTGGGAAAGTAGCCGCGCAGGATGAGCGCGAACTGCTCCGCCTCTCCGTAACGGCGGTTATGAATAAGCCGCCATAGGTTACCCTTGCGACATCCCGAAAGACAGAAAATATCAGCAGAAAATGCGGTTAACTCCTCAAGCGGGAGGGAGGGCGACAATCTCCCGCCATGCAGAAAGGCGCGTGTGAGGAGAGCGCAGAGGTTGGCGTACCCATTCCGATTCTGACAGAGTAGCGTGAGGTGAGAGCCGTCCTCCAGTGTAATCTCGGAACCGAGTATCGGCTTTATCCCGTATCCCCGGCAGAGCGAGACGAACTTCACCGCGCCCGCGACGGAGTTATGGTCGGTGAGGGCGAGAGCGGGCTGTCCCAACGCCGTCGCCCGAAGAACCAGAGTCTCAAGGTCGCTCGCCCCATCCAGAAACGAGTAGGGGCTGTGCAGGTGAAGGTGGGAGAACATCTCAGTCCGACACCCCGCCCAGTCTCCACTCCACCTCCAGTTGAATCAGCTCGTAGTCGCCGGATGGTTCCGTCTCGATTCGGTACGCAGTGCGTTCCGAAACTCCGTCCCACTCCCAGTCGCTCTCCTTCCACCTATCCCGTATCTGTTTGACAAAGTAGAGTTGACCGCGCCGAAAGTAGCGCAACGGCTCTCCCTCCCGGTTCACGACGACCTGCACCCTTTCGTTGCGTAGTTTCGTGAGCGAGTGCGCCCAGAGGTGAATCCGCTTCGCTCTGTGCAGGAGGGCGAGCGAGACGACCGCCCCCATGCCGTACCGTCGCCGCAGGGCGATGAGCGTCTTCTCCAGCCTAGCCCGCTTCGACTTCAGCATAGCGGCTTCGTCCATGTCGGGAAGAGACATCTGCAATGCGCCTCCCGCTCCCAAATCCGCCGCCTTTACCTCCACCGCGATAACGGGCAGGTCTATCCGCAAGCGCGACAAAAGACGCAATAAAACGCAAGCAATCTCCTGTCTGGTATCTACAGGGGAAGCGAGTTTCTCCGCCTCCTGCAAAAGCGTCTCGTTTTGAAGCCAGATCCGCAGGGTGAGAGAACGACAAAATTCGCGCCGCTCAAACAATTCCCGTGATAGCCTTTCGGCGCACTGATGCAGGGCGTACTCTACGGAGGCGCGGTCGCAGACTTCCTCATCAAAGGGAAACCACTGTTCCAACGAAGGAGGCGGGTACAGAGGGCGTACCTTGTCGCCATCTTCTCCCTGCGCCATCTTGTGCAACATCCAGCCCTTCTGCCTGAACTGGCGTTGGAGTTCCTGTTTTGGCAGGCGCAACAACTCTCCAAAACTCTTCACTCCTAACCTGAAAAGGCGTTGGCGGGTGGCGTAGTCTATCTGAGCTATCTGCTCCAGCGCAATGGGAGCGAGGAATCGCGCCTCCCTGCCAAGCGGAACGGTGAGAACTTTACCCTCCGGCGACTGCTTCGCCGCCTGTTCCGCTACGAGTTTGCTCTCAGCGAGGCCCACCTGAATGGGAGTGAGGATACGAGTAGCGAGCGCGTTCGCCAGCCACTGAGCGCGTTCCAGAACCTCCCTGCCCTGCAACTCTACAAAGCAGATTTCGGGAGAGACAGGCTCTACGACGGAACTCTCGATAGCGAAGACATCCCAGACGAGCGTGAGCGAACCCTCATACGCCTCTCTGTCGTAGGGAAGAACGATGAGGGAGGGGCAGAAGGCGCGGGCGCTGATAACAGACTGCCCGACCTGAACTCCCGCGTGTTGCGCCTCCGCCGAGACGACTAGCAGGTTCTGGCTTATGTCCGCGAGTGCGACCGCCTCTCCCCAGAGACGAGGAAGGCGGCTCCGTTCACAGGCGAGAGCGATTTGAGGCAGGTGGAAGCAGGCGACGGGCACGGCGGAAACCTCCGATAACAGGTAAACACAAAAGAGTATAAAAGATTCTACTAATAACTCTTCCGCTTTGTCAACCCGCAAAAGGAGTATTTTATGCCTGTTTTCATGGAAGGACGAAAAAAGCGGAAAATACCCCCTCTGTTTTGGCTTGAGAGCCAGAACAGAGGGGGTAACGGTTGCAAGGAGAGAGCGCCCGCTACTGACACTACACCAGTCGCTTCTTCTTCTCCAGTCGCTTGTTGTTGAGAATTCCGCGAACCACTCCCACTTTGTCGTGCATATCGCGCACAAAGTCAGGGTCTATCTTCGTGTAGAGGAGCGTCGTTTTGGTGTCTTTGTGTCCGGCGATGGTCTGAGCGGCGAGCAGATTGTACTTGGCGAGGCGGTTCAGGCTATAGCGACGCAGACTGTGAAGCGTGATTTTCGCCTCTATCCCGGCGAACGCCATCATGCTCTTCAAGGTCTTGAGGAAACGACACTGGTCTATGAGACCTCCCGTTTCGCTGATGAATATCCAACCCGCGTCCTCTCCTTTGGGAACATTCCCCATAATCCGCCTGCGAACCTTGAGCCATGCCTCTATCGCTTTGGCGCACTCCTTAGAAACAGGAATGGCGCGAGGTTCCCGCCCCTTGCTCTCGCGGATAGTTATCTGACGCTCCTCCGCCCGATAGTCGTCCGTCTTCAGGTTCAAAACCTCGCTGATGCGGCAGGCGCTGTCGAGAAGCAGGAGAATTAAGGCGTAGTTACGGTCTCGGTGGAAACTGCGTTTGGAGGCAGGGCAGTAGCGCACATCGGGGTTCCTTGTGACATCCCAGTAGGTAGGCACCACATTGAGCAGGGCGCGAATATCCTCGTCGGTGGGCATATACATGGGAGGCGTGGGGGCGTCGCGTATTTCGTAGTCCGCAAGGAGGCTTCGGGAGATGACGTCGTTGCGCTGACACCACTTCATGAACGCTTTCGCGCAGATGGCGTCGTGGTGAAGCGTGGTCTGGCTACGTCCTGCGTCTAAGCGGAAGACGAGGTATTCGTCCATGTGGCGTTTGCCGAAAGATTCGAGGGGGACTTTGCGCTGTTCCGCCCACAGGGTGAGCTGACCGAGTTGGGTGGCGTAGTAGAGAACCGTTTTGCGGGCGCGCACGGCTTTGAGGTGGATGAGGAAGGAGCGAACGGCTTCTTCCCAGGTTGTGGAGGTAAAATCTGTGTACAACTGAGGTGACCTTAATGATTAGTCACGAACAGATTAGCAGAGAATATCTCCAGTTGTCAACAATTATCAATTAACAGAGTAACTGCCGGACTAGGATTCGAACCTAGGACCTACTGTTCCAGAGACAGTTGTGCTACCGCTGCACCATCCGGCAAAAATCAGCCCTCACTATTATATGGGATAGGAGACCTTTTGTCAAGGAGTTCATTTTAGGGTAAGAGTTTAGAGACAAGTATCATATAATACTGAACACATTGGGTTAAATCAAGGTCGTATCAGATGATACTGAACGGTCTTATTGGCTCACCTTACGCAGTGCCATTTTCTCCTTGAAGAAGGCGATATTCTCGAAAGGAACTGACAAGTGCATCTTGGTACAGCCTAGTTTTCAAAGCAGTATGGTTCATTTTGGTTTTCAAGCGCAAACTCTCTAACTTCACATACGCCCACAAACAGGCGAAGATGTGGTTGCTCTGGGTACGTATCGTCTTGGCAGGAGATTTGGAAAAACTCGCATGACTCTTCACCGATTTATGGCACTCTTCCACTCTCCACCGTTTCTTGTAGATTGTTAGAATTTTGGCGGAACTTAACGTCATATCACTGGTGACCAGATGGAGAATGCCCTGACTGCCGTCTTTGTTTGTAAAGACTTGCACACAAAGCAGAAGAGGAAAGTCTACCCCCTCCAGCCATATTTCTTGCGTGGCATTCGCTTCTAGCAGTACCGATGAAACAGACTGATAGTGTTTCGCTAATTTGTCCTCTTGGGAGAAGGCGATATTACGGTTCTCCTTCAAGGGAAAGATAAAGTCGGTTTGCAGGTCTCTTTTGAGAGTGACCATGTTCTCTACGGAACTGAACCAACTATCGGCGAGAACATAACGGAAAGGCAGTTGGTTCTTCTGCCACTGCGTCGCCATCTCCCGAAAGTAGTCATTCTTGGTCTTGGGGCAGACCCGTTTTTGCTTCCCTGTCTTCTTGTCGGTCGTCCATTCCGACTTTTGGATGAGTTGGAAGGCGACGCGAAGAGCCACTTCCTCCGTGCGATAGAGGCAGGTCAGGAAGTTGACCCCTTTCACGCTACGACCAAAGGAGTGATCCCAGCGCCAGCAGATAAGTTCGCTCTCGTCGGTATAGAGTTTCTCTTCAATGCTGTCGTCAATCACGAGAACGGCATCTTCTCGCTCCATTTGACGTACCAAAGGCTTCACTAATTGCCATAGGTCAG
>CAIJLM010000171.1 GCA_903821495.1 uncultured Chthonomonas sp.
CTACAAAATGATTGAGTACGTGAAGGAGCGGGGGCATAGATACCTCTGGTTTGGGTGGGCGGGAGGGCGTAACCTCTCCTTCTATGAGAGGGCGGGTTGCCGTATTACACGGCGGTTCACACTCTACAAACGAAAGTTGTAGTCGAACTCCTGCGCTATTCAGCAGGAATTTCCGCGACAAAAGTGCAATAACAGGGTCATACACTAGAACTGCACACCTATCCATAGGAGACGGAATTTCCGCAATGTCACGCTCCCCCAACGCCAACAAGTTTGCTCTCTGGGCTATGCTCTCGCTCACGCTCGGCATCGGCGCAAGCGCCCTTATCGCGCCGCCTCGCCAAGCCAAGTCGCCCAAACCCGCGCCCGCTCTCGCGCAGAAACCCCTTACTGCGCCTGCACTAACGCCCGACAAAGAGGTAATACTCTTGAAATCGCGCTGGGCGCGCGCCTACAACTTAAAAGCGGGACAGGTCGTTGAAATCAGCGTCCGCCTCCTCAAGCCCTCCGAACTCCCCGCCAACGGGCGCGTGGGAGTGGCATGGAGTTTGCAGAGCGAGCCAACGACGCTAAACCTCGTTGGTCAGGGCAGAGCGGTAGACGCTTTCGGCATCTACAATAAGCCCTCCGCAGGGTGGCGCAAAACCCTCCACGCGCACGACGGAGACATCTATCTCGTCTATCGCGCCCCGCAAACGGGAACGTATCGCCTAAACATAGCCCCCGTCACAGACGAAACACCCATAGGGTCGCAAAGCGTGCGCTGGCGCGAACGCGGTAACGCCCCGCGTCTCGCCGAACTCCCCGCCTCCACGCCTTGGGAAGCGAACGCCTCCGCGCCCATCAATGTCTCCGTGACACCCCTCAATTTGGGCGCTGTAGGCGACGAAAACCGCCTACAGACGCTTATTGAGCAGAAGCCGAACGACACACCCGAAATGGCGCAGACTATTGAACTCACACCCGCGCATGACGACAGCGTGAAGGCGTGGGAGATTACGGGCGGCGCAGACGACATCGAGTTTTTTGATAACGGCAAGGTCGGCGCATCCGGCGACAGCTGGTTCCGCCTAGAGTACAGAGGCGACGAAACACGCCTCCTCACCGCGCAACTCAGTATGCCCGCTCAGAAAGTCGTGGCGCGAATACGCGCCTACCGCCTCAAAGGAAACGATTCGGGCGGACTAGGCAGACTACTTCCCATTGAAGAGTGGAAGGAGGGGCAGGACGGCAATGAGCGCGTACATCAACAAGACGAAGAGCATCGCTCCAACATCAGCCGAATCCTCAAACCCCATGAGACCTACTTCCTGCGCGTCGAGGCGAACACTCCGGGCTATCAGCTAGAGCTACGCCTCCTCAAACCCGCGCCCTACACCGACCCTCGATTAGCGATTCGACAAGCCATCTATACGCAGATTGGGCAGGTGGATGCGTGGCTAACTAATCGCCCGCGCGGGGCTTCGGTAGAGCGGCGCATACGCGATTCGGGAAACCTACTCGGAACGCAGTGCATGAGTTGTCACACACACTCCGGCGTATGGGGTCCCGCAGTCCCCTTCGCGAATGGCTACCGCCCTGAAAACGTCCAGAACTACTGGCACCTCATCAACACTATGTACGAGTGCCTACGCCCCTGCAACGTCCTCAAAGACGCGGTGAACAACACAAGCCTCGCCCCCCTAGACATCGGCGACGGTCCCGCGGGAACTCGCGCCGCAGGCTTCAATATCGTCAATCTTGAGCGTATCCGCAAGCCCTCCAAACTACACAGCCGACAGCAAGTCCGAACCGCGAACTTCGTCCTCCAAACCTCCGACCCCGGCGGAATCAACGCCGCGGGTCCCGGCTCGAATATCGGATTCGTTATCGTGAACCTCTTCGCCACCGAGATACTCAAAACCGCATGGGAGAAGACCAACGACCCCAAGTACTTCCGAGGCATGGAGCAGAAGGCGCATCAGGCGCTAGAGACGGTTCCGCAGTACACCGACGACATCGCTCTGCGCCTAGACTACTTCAACCGCGTCTTCCCCATCACAAAATACCTCGAATGGGCGGGGAAAGCGGACACAGCGGAGGGCAAACCCCTCAACGATAAGCTTGAAGAGCGGACGAAGTTCGTCGCGCAGGTAGAAAAGCAGTTGCAAGAAGACGAAACCCGCCTCCGCGCCACCCAAAATGACGACGGCTCGTGGGGCTTCCATCCCGGCAATAGGGCGGAGGGCGATAAAAAGTGGGCGCGGCTCGACAGCAGTTCAGACCCCTCTCCTACCGCCCTCGGCATTATTGGGCTGACCGCCGCCGGACACGGCGCAGACGACCCCGCTACCGCAAAAGCCGTCAAAGCGCTACTCGCCATGCAGGACTCAAGCGGACGCTGGAACCGCGCCGCGCAGACCGGTTTTGTGACTACAGGATACGCCCTGCACGCGCTTTCACGCCTCTACCCTATCACGCCGAAAGCCCACACACGCGCCGACTTTACCGCAAAATCCGGTGAGAGCCTGTTAGCCACGCTCAAGCGCGTTCAGTCTCTAGCGCTACTCGCCGAACCCAAGTTCAACGACATTCTAACCGCCGCAATCAAGCATCCCAATCCTCAAGTGCGCTACTGGGCGGCGATAGGACTGGGGGCGAACCGCCTACCTAGTAGCGTCGCTCCTCTGCTGACCGCCCTTGCCGACCCCACTAAAATCGTGCGTCACGCGGCAAGCTGGGCGCTCCACGAAGAGCTTCTGAACGACAACGGCTGGGAAGCCGCCTACAACGCCTACGACACCGGCGACGACAATACGCGAGAGGGCATTGTGCAAGCCCTGAGTATTCGCGCCGACGCGACCTCCACAAAGGCGCGTGTCAACTGGAATAGACTGACCGCACTCCTCGACCGCGCTATGAATACCGACAAGCACCCCGCAGTGCGCTCGTGGGCGACGAAAGCGGCGTGGGAGTGGTGGGTCTGGAACCCGCCCGCCCGAACCGCCATCAACGCGGCGTGGGTAAAACTACTCGAACGCCCCGAACCAAATTTCACAACAGAGAACGCGCTACGCTACTCTAGCCAAGCCCTCTTCATTGCGAATGGGCACAAGGCGAACGGCTCTGGCGAACACCAGTACCTTGAACTCGAAACGCTCTTCCGAACCCTCGCGAAACGCCTAATCGACATCAAGGAGCCGGAGGTGCGCCTCCTCCTAGCCAAACGGTTAGTTGGTATCGGCGGCACGTTCTATGAGACGGCGGGAGGAGATGGAGGTCCCGGACAGATGGGCTACGTCACGCCCGGCTCTGGCGAGATGATGGGCGCGGCGAGCCTCATCTACCTCAAAGAGACCACTGCGAAGACAGACCTTGCCGCCATACGCGCAGGGCTAGAGGGCGGCGCGAACGTTCCGAATCAAGAGTTGAATAAGTTCCTCGTAGACTACTCGCTATCAGGACCCGAAGAGTTGCGCCAACTCGCCGCCGCCGCCGTAAGCGACCCGCGCTCCGTAAGCCTGCAAGCCGTGCCGGAGCAGGTAGAGCCGCAGATGACGCAGATAAAGCGCGGGGCGATGGAACCCGCGCGACGACAGCAGATTTCCGAACCCATACTCGGTCTCTGGGCGCGAGTCAACTGGATTATTCCCAAAACCGAAGAGCAACAGCGCAACTTCTTCAGTATCGTCATCCCTCGATTCGGGCAGTACCTCTCTCCCGAAGAGTTGGCGGCGCTTCCAGACCCCGCCAAAAAGGCGACCCTACAGCGCGAAATGGAGGCGAACTGGTACCTCGCAGACAGGCTCGGCGATGTGCTTTTCCGCAACCCTGACCTACATCAAGAGATTGTCTTCCGAAAATACTTCCCCGCAACATTCCAAAACCCGCTCGAAGAGCGTTTCTGGATTCGTAGCGTAGAGTGGCTACTCACATTCTCGCCCGCGATGCGCTCGGCATCAACAGGGACGCGAACGGTTGCGCTACAGCAAGGCAAGCAGGAGGCTCCGGACGAAGCCCTCAGCATAAAAGACCGCGCCCTACAGCTCTACCTCGACTCCCTCAAGCCGACGGCGAACCCTCAGACGCGGGCAATCGCGATTCGTATGTCCAACCAGACAGCGCTTCGCAAAAACCCCGAAGTCCTCCGCGCTCTCAACGAGGTTCTAACCTTCGAGAAGAACAAGGAGCTACGTCAGGTCATTGAGAACGTATTGCGGCAAGGAACTGAGCGGTTTATACCGGAACTGCTAGAGGCGCTAAAAGCGGAGAAGCATCTCACTACGAAGTACGACGACAAAGGAAACCCGATACTGCCCAACGACTTCCGTGACGACATAGTCTACTTCCGCGACTACGTGGTTCCTGAACTCAGTCGGCAGAAGCGCAACGACCAGCAGTCCTGTATGGGCTGTCACGGACTGCCCGGCAGGGTTCCGTCGTTCTATGTGCGTCCGCCCGATAAGTTCGGCTACATCGCCCCCGCCGACCTGCTCGTCACCTACCGCACCGTGCAGAGCAAAGTGCGCTTTGACGAACTTGAAAAGAGCAAAATCCTCCGCAAACCGCTGAACGTTCAGGACGGCAAGGAGGACGGACATCAAGGGGGCAGACGCTACACGCCGAACGACCCCGGCTACCTTCTGATTCGCAAGTGGGTGGAGAACCAACCGCGCCTACTGAAAAAGACGGAGTAGCGCAGAGCCATGTTTACGAGACAAGATAGGTTCGTGTGCAAGGGCTAGGAATTCCAGAGAGGCGAAACTATGTGGAGTATTGGAGACAATAGAGAGCGAACCTGCAACGGCGTAACGCGACGCGGCTTCTTGCAGGTCGGGTTTTCCAGCGCGTTGGGCTTGAGTCTGCCTGAAATACTCCACGCCCGCGAACTCAACAAAAAACAGAAAAAACCGCAAAAAGAGCGCTCTGTTATGCTCATCTGGCTGTGGGGAGGTCCCAGCCACATCGATACCTTCGACATGAAGCCGAACGCGCCCCTAGAGTATCGAGGACCCTTCCGCGCTATAGGAACCAATGTACCGGGCATTCAGGTCTGCGAATACCTGCCCCTCCTTGCAAAACAGGCGGACAAGTACGCAATTTTGCGCTCCCTCTATCACGGCACGAACGACCATGGGCTTGCCGGAACTATCGCGCTTACGGGTAAGGAGATTTCGGGCGGGCGCGTCATGCCAAGCATGGGCGCTGTCGTATCGCGCATGAAGGGCTACCATCCCCCGCTCTCCTCCTTCGTGACTGTTGGGGGGAGAATGCACCAGGGACACCGCCCTTTGCAGGGAGAGGGCGGCGGCATACTCGGCTCTATGTACGACCCCTTTCGAGTGGAGTACGACGAGCTGACAGGGGTTCGAGTCCACGACCTCACGCCCCCCGAAGACCTTACTCAGAACCGTATCGAACGCCGAAAACGCTTCCTACAGACGATAGATTCCGCGCAAGAACAGCTCTTCGCTAAGAGCGGCGCGGACACGCTCGGAGCGGTATATGAGCAGGCGTTCAATCTTCTCTCCTCGTCCGCCGCCCGCGCCGTATTCGACCTCGATAGAGAGTCGGAGGCGATGCGAGACCGCTACGGGCGTTACCGTTTTGGGCAGTCCTGCCTGTTGGGGCGGAGGCTGGTGGAGTCGGGCGTTCCCTTCGTACAGGTGAACTGGTCTAGCCACGTCGAGTCGGAAGAGGACTGGGGAGATGGCGGATGGGATATGCACTATCGCCACTTTGAAATCACGCAGGAGCGGCATATGTGGATGCTAGACCAGTCTCTCTCAGCGCTCTTCGACGACCTTGAGCGGAGAGGTCTGCTTGCCACAACGACGGTAGTGGTGATGGGCGAGTTTGGGCGTATGCCTAAAATCAACGAAAAGGCTGGGCGCGACCACTGGAATAGTTGCTACTCCGCGCTCATCGCTGGCGGCGGAGTGCGGGGCGGTCAAGCGATTGGGGCGTCGGACGCGAAGGCGGAGTTTCCTGCCTCGCGCCCTATAAAGCCCGCCGATGTCTGCATGACGGTCTATAATCAGTTGGGGATTCCGCGCACCGCTCTCCTCGCGAACTCCATCGCTCCAGAGGGCGAGGTTATAGAAGAGCTGTTTTAACCCAAGTCGCTACCCTGATAAGGGGCGCTCTATTTTGAATGAACCGCGAAACACGCGAAAAAGCCCCAAACTTGGAACAACACGCACAGGCTTCCCAATCTCAAATCACGATAACTCCTCTCCTTTGCGAAGGAGAGGTTGGGTGAGGTTATGTGAAGAATCTCTTACCTCATAAAAAGACGCAACCCAACGGGCGGAATCGGTGTCTAACTATTAGAGCGACATAGATTTTAGGACGACCTATTAGGATACCGAATGTTAGCACGACTTAATATACTTCTCTTCTCGTTTGTCATCGCGCCCGGCGTACTGCTCTATAGCGCAGGGCGGGGGCAGACTCAGCGGACGCAAAAGAGCGGCGCGGTAAAAACAGCCTCCGCCTCCTTTACAAAAGAGATTCTGCCGTTTGTTCAGAAATACTGCGCGGGCTGTCACGGCGGAAGCGCCCCCGCCGCAGGAGTAGCGCTCGCCAACGCAAAGAGCGAATCCGAGATAATACGAGACCGCGACAAGTGGGACAAAGTTCTTCGCGCTGTCTCGAATGGCGTTATGCCTCCTCCCGGTTCGCCTCGCGCCGACGACCTAGAACGAGAGAAGGTCGTCGCCTATTTTGCAAACGTCTTCTCTCAACTCGACTGTAAACTGAGCGACCCTGGCAGAGTCACCCTGCGCCGCCTCAACCGCGAAGAGTACAACAACACCATTCACGACCTTTTCGGGATAGATTTCCGCCCTGCGGACGACTTCCCCTCAGACGATGTGGGTTACGGCTTTGATAACATCGGCGATGTGCTATCCACCTCTCCTCTGCTGATGGAGAAGTACCTGAACGCCGCCGAGAAGGTCACACGTATCGCCATAGTCACCCCCGAAGAGATGAACAAACCCGTTGTCTACACAGGAAGCCAAATATCCAGCCTCGTCGCCGTAGGATACCCCACAGGCGGCAGAATCCTCGCTACAAACGGGGAGATGTGGATAGACCAAGATTTTGTGAAGGACGGCGAGTACACCTTCAGCATAGAAGCCTTTGGGCAACAGGCGGGTAAAGACCCTGCGCTTATGGGCGTAAAAGTGGACGATGTCTACATAAACAAAATTGATGTCAAGGCGCAAGAGCGCAAGCCGGAAACCTACGAAGTCAAGGCGCAACTCAAGGCGGGCAAGCACAAAGTCGCCATCACCTTCGAGAACGACTTCTACGACCCTACCGAAAAGAACGTGAACCGGCGAGACCGCAACCTTATCGTGCAGAAAATCTCCATCAAAGGCGAGGCTTTAGGGCTTCCCGACGTACTGCCAGAGTCGCACAAGCGAATCTTCTGTGTGCCGCTCACCGCCAATCGACAGGAGACCGCAAGAAAGATACTCGCCCCCTTCGCCCGTCGCGCTTTCCGCCGCCCCGTTACGCCCCAAGAGATTGATAGGCTGACCAAGTACGTTGAGATGGCTTCCAAAAACGGCGAAAGTTTTGAGAAGGGGATTGCACTCTCCATACAGGCGATACTCTGCTCGCCAAACTTCCTCTTCCGCCCAGAACTCTCCGCCGTGAAAGCGGGAGAAAAGACGGGCGCATTGAACGGCTACGAACTCGCCTCCCGACTCTCCTACTTCCTCTGGAGCAGTATGCCCGACGATAAACTTATGCAACTCGCCGCTACAGGAGAGTTGACGAAGCCGGCGGTACTCTCCGCGCAGAGCCTGAGAATGCTGAAAGACCCCAAAGCGAAAGCGATTACCGACAACTTCGCGGGGCAGTGGCTCAACCTACGGAAACTGAATATCGTCAACCCTGACAGGAAAATGTTTCCCGCCTTCGATAACGACCTCCGCGCCGCCATGCGCCGCGAAACGGAACTCTTCTTCCAAGAGGTTATCCAACAAGATAGGAGTATCGTGGACTTTCTGGACGGAAAGTTCACCTACCTGAACGATAAACTCGCTAAGTTCTACGGCATGAACGATATAACGGGGTCAGAGTTCCACCGAGTCGTATTGACAGGAGGCGAGAGGCAGGGTATTCTGACTCAGGCGAGTATTTTGACCATTACCTCGAACCCGACGCGCACTTCGCCCGTCAAAAGAGGCAAGTGGGTGCTTGAGAACATCTTGGGTACGCCGCCGCCGCCGCCGCTTCCCAACGTACCGCAACTCTCTGATGATAAGAACAACGGCAAGCCCCTCACGGGAACCCTGCGCCAACGCATGGAGGAGCATCGCAAAAACCCGATATGCGCCTCCTGTCATACGCAGATGGACCAGATTGGGTTTGGCATGGAGAACTTCAACGCGGTGGGGGGATGGCGCGACACTGATGGCGGCGACAAGATAGACCCATCGGGCGTTCTGCCCGGCGGACTGAAGTTTAGCGGGCCCGCTGAACTGATTAAAGTGATAAAAGGTAAGAAATCGCTCTTTGTGCGAAACTTTACCGAGAAATTGATGACCTACGCACTAGGTAGAGGGCTAGAGACAACCGATAGATGTGAGATAGACAAAATGGTTCGCGCTTTGCCCGCGAAGGACTATCGCTTCTCTGCGGTAGCGACTGCTATCATACAGAGCGATGCATTCCGCAAACGACGAACTGATGGAGGAACTAGATGAGCGAAATAAGGATGCCTCGAAGAACCGTTCTCAAAGGACTCGGCGCCGCAGTCGCCTTGCCCCTTCTGGACGCGATGATACCAACCAACGCCTTCGCAAGCGCGGAGAAGAAGCGCACAACCCGCATGATGTTCATCTCCGTGCCAAACGGGGTACACATGAAGGACTGGAAGCCCGCCGAAACAGGCGCAAACTTCGCCCTGCCCTACATTCTGGAGCCGCTCCAAAATGTGAAAGACTCTATCGTCGTAATGTCTGGCTTGACGCAAGATAAAGCGCGTCCCAATGGAGACGGCGCGGGCGACCATGCGCGTTCGGCGGCGGCGTGGCTCACCGGATGTCAACCCCGCAAAACCTCCGGCGCAAACATCAAGGCGGGTATCTCCGCAGACCAACTCGCGGCGCAACTCGTGGGCAAGGGAAGCCGATTCCCCTCCATCGAAATAGGGTGCGAGCGGGGCGGACTAGCGGGCGACTGCGACTCCGGCTATAGTTGCGCCTACTCCTCTTCTATCGCTTGGCGTGGCGAATCCACCCCCGTCGGCAAAGAGGTGAACCCGCGTAGCGTTTTCGATAGGCTTTTTGGAACGGGCGACCCCACGGAAACCCCCGAAAGCAGGCAGCGTAACAGCGCCTACCGCCAAAGCATTCTCGACAACGTTCTTGAAGACGCAAAACAGCTTCAGGCGCGGCTTGGCGCGAACGACCAGCGCAAACTAGACGAGTATCTGACCAGCGTTCGTGAAATTGAGACCCGGCTTGCACGCGCCGACCAGTTCACGCAAGAGGTCAAACTCTCTGGAGGCAAGGTTCCGACGGGCGTTCCCGCCGACTATGGCGACCATATTCGCCTGATGTACGACATTATGCTTCTCGCCTTCCAAACCGACCAGACCCGTATCTGCACCTTCATGTACGCCAACGAAGGAAGCAACTGCAACTACTCGCAGATTGGAATAACGGACGGACACCACGACCTCTCCCATCATGGGCGCGACCCCAAAAAGTGGGCGAAACTGCGCGAAATCAACCACTACCAGATTTCGCACCTCGCCTACTTCCTAGAGAAGTTGCAAGCCGTGAAAGAGGGAAGCGGAACGCTTCTCGAAAACTCCATGATTGTGTTCGGTAGCGGTATCAGCGACGGCGATATGCACAACCATAACGACCTGCCTGTTCTGTTCGCGGGCAAGGGCGGAAACACCATCAAAACGGGACGGCACGTCAAATACGACGACAACACCCCCATGAATAACCTGCTTCTCTGTATGCTCGACCGCATGGGTATTCATCCCGACAAACTAGGCGACAGTACAGGGCGCTTGGAGCAACTCATATAAGGGACTTTCTTTGGAATATGTGTTCCATTTGAAACCACAAGCCTTAACCCCCATCCCCTTCCCGCATCGGGAAAGGGACGGGGGTTAAGTTATTTCTGAACGCAGTCGCCTAATCTCGGAAGAGGCGCGGGGCGAAATCGTAGAGGTCTCGCCGCCATGTCTGCCACTCGTGCGCCGTGTCTGTCGATTCGTAGAAGACGTTCTTGATACCCGCTTTTTCGAGGGCTTCGTGCATCACTCTCGCGGAGATGAAGAAGCCTTTCTCTCCGGTTCCTGCGCCTAGCCAGAGCAGTTTCACCTTGTCGTTGAAAGCCGCGGGGTCGCTGAAAACGCCGTTGTACGCTCTTGCAGGGTCGAAGCCGTCGCCGGGAGGACTGCTGAACGCGCCGATGTAGGCGAAGGTATCGAGATGACCGAGCGCAATCTGTAGCGTTTGAAAGCCCCCCATCGAAAGCCCCGCCATAGCGCGGGTTTTGCGGTTCGCGAGAGTGCGGTAGCTGGAGTCTATCATGGGTATCAGGTCGTTCAGAACCACCTCTTCAAAGCCGCCAATCTGCGCCATGAAGTTTCGCTGTCCTGCGCCAATAGAGGCTCCCGCTTTCGTAGCGTATCCGCAGTCCATCACAACTAACATCGGCTTGGCTTTTCCCGTCGCTATCAGGTTGTCCATAATGAAGTTCATGCGCCCATGATTCGTCCATCCACGCTCGTCCTCGCCCGCGCCGTGTTGCAGATAGAGCGCCGGGTAGCGCGTTCGCGTTTTTGTGTCGTACTCGGGGGGCGTGTAGATGTAGGCGCGTCGCCACTTTCCCGTCGTCTTCGAGAAGTAGGACCGGATACGCACGTCGCCATGCGGAACCTCTTTCGCCTCGTAGTAGTCCGCGCCCTTCTCCGGGACTTCCACCGCGCTGGTGGGTCTGCCATAGCCGAAATAGGTCTCGCTGGCGGGGTCGTTCACCTGCACGCCATCCACCAGAAACCAGTAGTAGTGAAAGCCGGGAACGGCGGGGGGAGTCGTCACCGTCCATACGCCGTCGCTCCCCTTCGTCATGTCAAACGTCTTACTGCCTAGCCCGCTCTCGACTCCGCCGCCGGGAACAAGTTGCACTCTCTGCGCGGTGGGCGCTTTGAACTGAAACGTCACGCTCAAATCCGCGTGGACGCGGGGATACTGTCCGCCGCGCACGTTGGAGGTTGCGGGTTGCGAATCGTCGGTAGTTTGCGCTGTGGCGGAGGTTATCGGCGTGTGGCAAGAGAGAGCGGTCAGCGCCGCGAGGAAGAGGAATGCTGTTTTGGTGCGTGGCAAGGTTGTCTCCTGTTGTTGGAAACATGGGAAGGGAAGAGGGTAAACCCCTGTCTACAAAGTGCGCCCATCCTACGGACGGATTTTACGATTTCGACTGAAAGGCTTATCCATCCTCTCAAAAAGACCCATGTAGGCGGAAAGTTGCGTCTAAAAACGCTTGGTTTACTGAGGCAGGTGTATCTGTTTAGGGTTACGGGAATATTTAACATAGCCTCATCCAACCTCCCATTCGCAAAGGAGAGAGGTTTCATGGTTTGAGATTGGGAATCTTGATTTTTTGCGCGTGTTTCGCGGTTAATTCCCAAAAGAGTGAACTTTCCCCTCCCAATCAGCCTTAAAATAGAGGGAAACATCTCTTCTTGATACAATTAAAAATATCTTGCGTCATCCCAAACTCACGCTATTTACGTTTACTTTCGGTAGAAGGCAACTTGTAGACTACGCTCATTTCTCCCTTCTCTGTGATTATGTGCAAGGTCAGCGATTTTACATTCGGTCTTACGAGTGACTTACCATCAGCGTCGAACAAAGGGAACCTTACTCTATAACGCGCAATATAGTAAGGATACTGTTGTGAAGA
>CAIJLM010000172.1 GCA_903821495.1 uncultured Chthonomonas sp.
CTCTTTTCAGGAGCCTTCAAACGTTAATCTCTATATGGATGGTTCCGGAATCTGGCACGGTAGCGGGCGCTCAGATGAAGCCATCGGGGTTTCAGAGTGGTATAAAAGTAATCCAGACCTGCAAAACAGGCGCTTTAATACCCTGCACGCAGACGGTCATGTAAAGAGTTTGAACTTTCAACAGTTGGATAGACTGTGGAGACTCCCGCTCTAAGCGTTCACGTTCCGTAACTTGAAATTCGGCGTATCTCCGCTAAAAATACCCAACAAAATCATCCAAAGGAACAGGTTGTAATCATGTCCGATTTTAATGAGGCTACTCGCCGTGTTTCTGGCTTTGCGCCTACCTCTCCCAACCTACTACCCGCTTATGTAGCCGCTCTTCAGTCGCCAGAGGCGTTTGGGGCTTACTGCGACGAGATTCAGATACGCTTACAGAGCAACGCAAGCCAGCGCAAGCGATTTCTGGACGGCGCGATAGAGCGGCTGAATAACCTGCTGGCTACCGCGTTGTCTATCAACGACACTGCGCTCTACAACGAAGTCTGGCAGTGCCGTCAGATGGCGCAACAGATGATAACCAATCTTCAAGAGACCCTGCCTAAAGAGGACAACGCCCCCCGCTCTGTAGTTCCGGTAGCCCTCGTCGCGCAACCTCCAGAACTGCGCCCTCTGGACGCAGTAATAGGAGCGATACCTCCCGCCGCGCCCATCCCTTCCGCCCCGCCAGCGCGGGAACCATCTTATGTGGAACCGCCCTTTAATAGCTACGCCGCGCAAGCCCCCTACGTCCCGCAGGAAGCCCGCCCCGCCGCATACCTGCCAGTGGAACCGCGCGCCCCGCGCCGCTCCACCCGCCCTCTCGTGGACATTGAGGCGGACGCAATACGCCAACGCGAACAGCTACGTATCTACCTCGACGCGAATCCCCTTCTCAATGAGGGCGGAGGTATGCACATTCCGCACAGCCTACAACTTCGTAGCCTGATTTGCCGACAGCGTAAGTTAGAGGAGGAGGCGGGAGACATTGAGGTCGCGGAGGTCTCTGATTTACGAAACGACCTCTGGGACGCAATGGAGAGAGCGGGAGACAACGACTACACCGTAGGAAGAGACTTTACCCTAGAAACTCCTCCCACCGTGTTTCAGTGGGGCGAGTTGGCGGAGCGTTACGAGGAGATGTCGAGGGCGTTCGAGGCGTTTCTCTGGTGGCATGAGCATAGCGGAGACCTCACCCTCATGGTTGTCCAGCCTCTCGCAGAAGCCGTCGCCGCCATTCAGGGGCGCTTCAATCGTCTACTCTACCGCGTCAGCTCTCGCGATGAGTTTCAGCAACAGCTCTACGAAGGGCTACGCTCGTGGGCGAAGGAGGCGCAGTGCTACCTCTACAGCCTGCGCCCCAAAGTGCCGATTGACGAACTGACGGAACGCGCCTCCACTCTGGACGAAGCGTGGGACAAGGCGCGTCAACCAGTTCTACTAGCAGACCAGCGACTGAAAACATTAGAGCATCTCGGAAACCTGCTCGCCACAAGCGGCTTTGGCGAAGAGCCTCAGAGAGACGCGGAACGCCTACGCATCGTGCTTCAACGGTGCAAAGAGTTGCGCGTCCCCGCGCAAGAGCGTAGGCTACGCGACCCGCTTGTCGCTTGGACGGCGCTGATAGAGACGGACGACGCTTTCCGCGACGTATTGCGAGAGGTGTGCGCGGAGTGGGAGCGGCGCATCGATACGCAGTCTCTCGTCTCCGCCCCTCTGTTGAATACCTCCCTCGCAGGGTTGGACGCTGAGGTTGGAAAAGTGCGAAATGCGTTGCAAGGAAAGAGCGTTCTCCTCATTGGGGGGGTTGCAAACGAGGAGATTAAGGCTCAACTCTCCGCTCTGCTAGGCGCGAGCGAAATTCTCTGGGAGAACCACCGTCCCACTGCCACGCTAGAGGACTTCGAGGCGGATATCCGACGCGCTGACGCGGTGATTCTACTGACCCAGTACAGCCGCAAGGAGTGGCTACAGGCGCAGTCGCTGTGCGCGGTGGATGGCAAACTCTGCTATCGCGCTCTGACTCCTACGGACTTAGCGCATTTCGCGCGCTCTTTGAGTCAGTAGATAGGGAGGAGACTAATCGGAATGAATACACTCTACTTCGGCGACAACGTTGAGATAATACCCAAACATATCGCGGATGAGAGCGTTGACCTTATCTATCTCGACCCGCCTTTTAACTCGGATAGAGACCACAATGTTCTCTTCAAAGAGCAGAGCGGACACGCAAGTCCAGCGCAGATAAAAGC
>CAIJLM010000173.1 GCA_903821495.1 uncultured Chthonomonas sp.
CTGTTTGGAGAGGAACAAAAAATGCACCTAGCCCCAAACTTGGAACAACACGCGCAACTTCCCAATCTCAAACCACAAGAACTCCTCTCCTTTGTGAAGGAGAGGAGTTCTTGTGGTTATGTGAAGAGCCGCAACCCTGAACTCTTACCACTATAGCTGTCAGTCTTCAATCCCCGGATTAACCGCTATAATCGTCTCAACCACCTCCCAAATGCGAGGAAGAGACTCCTGTAGTTTTGCCGTGCGCTGCTGAATATCCCCGAATGACGTAATGCCTACATCGTCTAGCAAGTTTCGGAATCCGGGGCTAAACCTATCGCGCATCCGCCTGTCTTCGTGAAGCGAGAGCGTCTTCTGGCATCGGCAGTAGGTGACAATCAGCCAAAATACAGCGTCGCGATGGTAGCCGCTCTCTATGAGTTCTCGGCTACCATCAATCGCAATGGCGCGGGCGGTATCGGTAAGGTCGGAGGCGAAGGAAAAGGGAGGGTTACGCACCGTTTTCGCCACATCAAACGCCTCTGTCAGCGCTTCAAGGTGTCGCTCTACGCGATTCCGTGTCATATCGGCGCAACCTAGCGCCTCCAACAGGTTTTCGTAAAAATCTAAGCGTCCATAGTCCGCAAGGAGTCCACGCACCGCCGCATACCTGCGCCGCACCGTTGGGTTTTTAAGCCCCGCTACCAGTAGAATATGCGTTGTGATACCTGTAGGGAAGAGCCATGGGATAACTTGGTCGGGAAGCGAATCCGCCTCATTCAGATGACAGCCACTGATGACTCTCTCTCGCGCGTGTTCGCATCGTTTATAGACCCACTTGCGTTTTGCGAAATTAGTAGAGACTGTCGCTTGAATCTCCGTTAATCGCCCCGTACTATCCAAAATAACGCTCGGATATCGAAAACTACCTGCTAGATGGCACTGCCCTAAAACCTGCTCAGGCGAGTGAATCTGGTCGTTGGATAGGTAGGAGACTTCAAGCAGAACGCCCTGATAGAGAAATTTCCCTAACTTTTCGGGAGGAGAGAGGTTGGAAAGGACAATCATGATGTCTACATCAGAGACAGGAGGAAGAACATCATCATCAGAGAGGTAGTTTACCGAACCGTGAAAGAAGGCTCCAAAGAAATCAGGGCGCGAGCTTGCCTCTTCTATCACCCACTGTCGGGCTATCTCTTTGGCGTATTTTATGAGCATCACGCAACCCCCAGCATCTCGCGGGCGTGTTGCAGAACCGTATCCGTCAGGTTCGTCCCGCCAATCATACGCGCAATCTCCAGTACGCGCTCTTCGGGCGTAAGCGGAACCACCGTCACCCGCGTACTCGTCTCCTCGCTCTGTTTCTCGATATAGAAGTGGCGCTGTCCGCAACTCGCAATCTGCGCGAGGTGGGTGATGCAGAGTATCTGCGTGGTCTGGCTGAGGTTTACCATTTTGTCCGCGAGGACGCTTGCTGTGCGTCCGCCAACCCCCACGTCAATCTCGTCGAAGACCATAGTGGGGAGGGCTTCCTGTCGCGCTAATGCCGATTTTATCGCCAGCATGACCCGCGAAATCTCGCCTCCCGACGCGATTTTAACCAGAGGACGTAGCGGTTCGCCGGGGTTCGTCGCAATGAGAAACTCCACCTTATCCGCGCCTTTGGAGGTCGGTTCGCACCGCTCTAGCTGGACGGAGAACTGCGCCTTCTCCATTCCTAAATCTACCAGTTCCGCGAGAGTGGTCTTCACAAAACGCTCCCCCGATTTGGTTCGTAGGCGAGTCAACTCTTCACACTGCTTCGTCAACTTCTGCGCGGTAAGCAGTATCTCGCTCTCCAACGCCGCGCCGCGCTCTTCGCTATGGCTCAAGCCCTCCAACTTGACAACTATCTGGTTGGCGTAGGCGAGAACCTCCTCAATGTTGTCTCCGTACTTCCGTTGCAGAGTGCGAATAAGGTCTATCCGCTCTTCCAGAACTGCGAGGCGTTCCGGCTGAAACTCAACACTGTCCTGATAGCGCGAAAGGTCGCGCTCCACCTCTCGCAACTCGTAACCCGCGTTTCGCACGGCTTCCAGAGATGGAAGTAGCGCCTTATCTAGCTCCGCCGCCTCTTCGAGGGCGCGTAAGGTAGCGGACAGACCCTCCAAAACGCCTCTGTCTTCATTGCCGCCGCCAAGCGCCTCCACGCAAAGCCCCGCTACCTCGGCGAGGCGTTGGGCATTTGCGACGCGGCGATGCTCCGCTTGAAGCTCCTCATCCTCGCCTACTCGCAGGTTCGCGTCCTGTATCTCTTTGGATTGAAACTGGTAGAGGTCTAATAGGTGAGCGCGTTCTCTAGCGTCCTGCTCCAACTGCGATTTTTCTCGGCGGAGAGTTTGCAACTGGTGATAGGTCTGCGCGATGTCTGCGCGTAACGACTGAATCGTTTTACCGCCCCACTCGTCCAGCATATCAATATGGCGCGAAGTGGTGAGTAGAGACTGATGTTCGTGTTGCCCATGCAGGTCGACAAGCCACTCCGAAATGGCGCGGAGTTGCGCGACGGTGGCAGGTCGTCCCATCACGCGGCAGGAGGACTTCCCGCCAGACTGCACCTCCCGTGATAGGAAGAGTAGGTCGTCCTCAACATCAAAGCCGGACTCTCTCGCAAACGCCTGTAGTTCTGGGCTGTGCGATATATCGAAAACCGCGTCGAGGAGTGCGCGTTCCGCTCCTGTGCGAACCATCTCCGCGCCGGCGCGTCCGCCGAGTATCAGGCTGAGAGCGTCCATGATGATGGATTTGCCCGCGCCCGTCTCGCCGGTGAGGACGTTGAAGCCCGCCCCGAACTCTAGTTCGAGGCGGTCAATAATAGCGAAATTGCGAATAGAGAGAGTTCTTAGCATATTTCCTAACTCGAAATATCAGGTCTCAGCGTGTCTTGAGCGCCGTGTCGCATGTGCAAGACGAAAACGGTATCGTCTACTATCGTAAACAGTACGCGGTATGCATTTCCGCCTTTACCGTAAAGCAGCTGTCGGATTTCCTGCTGGAAGTGTTCGCTTTCTCTGGCTATTTGGCAACGGGCGGGGAAGGTCTTTAGGGTTTCAATGGCGCGAATAAGCCCGTTCACCCACTCATTGGCGCGTTCAGGCGACTGTTCTTTGATGTATGCGTAGGCGCTTTCCAACCCCTCAATCGCCTCTGGTTGCAGGATAACGCGATACTCCTCAGCCATTTGGAATACCGTGTCGCTTGCGATATTCAGCGAACGCCTCTGCGGCGGAAGTCCCATTGCCCTGCTCCATCTGCTCCAAACCTCGCCTTATGCCGTCAATAGCGTCCATCCGCTCCATCCGTTCCAGCATAATCTGATAGCTCTGAGCGTCTTGCACAACGAGTTCCGCTTTGCCGTTGACGGTCAGTACAACAGGCGCTTTGGTCTCCTTCATCTGCTTAACGAAGTCGTTTGTACGACGTTTGAAGTCTGTAAGGGAGTGAATGTCACGGTCTAAATTAATCATGGGCGAGTCTCCTAAGCATTGAATAAGATGCCTAGAAGATGCTACTCTATTTTTGAGCTTTTTGCAAGGGCTTGCACATATTCCCCCAAGCCGCCCTGATGAAAATTACGCGAAAAAGCCTACTCTATCGGAATATCGGGGCGACGCTCTTTCCATGCGCGGGGCTTCATGTCGCCAAGCCAAGGTTCGATGTACTTGTGGTCAAGGCGCAACTCTGCAATGGCGATAGGCTTGCTCTTGTTGGCTTCCGCGAGAACCTCGCCTGTCGGGTCTACGATAAAGGTCTTCATATCGTAACTTGAGGTGACGAGGAAGAGGTGATTTTCGATAGCGCGTGCTTTCGCCAGCGTCTCGCTACCCCCCGCGATAGGAAGTAGTATGATCTCCGCGCCCTTAATTCCCATCGCCCGCGCCGGCTCTGGAAACTGCACGTCCCAGCAAATCATCATCCCAATCTTCCCGAAATCGGTGCGAAAAATCGGGTAGGAGTCGCCGGGCGTGATACCGCCCTCCACCTCTTCGCGGGGCAGGTGCGTCTTGCGATAGATACCCTCTAGTTCGCCGCTTCGCCCCATCAGAACGGCGGTGTTGTAGAGAACTTTGCCCGCCCGCTCGTATACCCCTGCGACGATGTAGCAGTGCAAAAACTTCGCTAGTTCGCCAAGCCGCTTCGTTGTGGGACCCGGGACAGGTTCACTCGCCTCGTAGTAGGTTTTGCCCGTGCCGATAGCCGTGATTCCTTCGGGTAGACAGAGAATGTCGGGCTTCTGCGCGACAGCGGACTCCGCGATTTTGCAGAACTCCTCCACGCTCTCGGCTATCGAATGGGTGTCGTGCGGACGGTGGTATATCGTCATGGCGCGAACAATGCGCCCCTCCGATGGCGCGACTTCGCTGAGTTGCACATCGTCCCACCAGACGACTCCCTGCGCCGCCCAGCCTAGCGCAAACTCCACCAGCGCGGTTTTCGCGTTTTCGGGGGCGGTAGCGGTATACTCCACCCGCGTCCAGTCACCCTCTTTTACGGTTTCGGAGGCGTAGTCGGGCGGGCGGGGACGCTCCCCGTTCGCGTCCAGCCAGTCCAGTCGCGCCGAGATGCTACGCTTCTCGTGCGGAACCTCTTTCGCTCTATAGTAGGCGGTGAATCGGTAGGTTTTACCCGCGACGATTCCCGTTGCGCGATACCGCCACCCTCCGAAGGCGTTCACGTTGCCTTCGCTAGAGATGCGGAGCGCGGGGTGACCGTTGCGCCCCGCGTGCGCGTCGAGCGCGGTATGCGGCGCTATCTCTTCACGCGCCGACCACGCCTCCCAGCCTTTGGGGAGTTGGTTATCTTTGGGTTGTGTGACGATGTTCACGTTTCCCTCCTTCTTTGGCGTGACGAGTAGTACGAGACCATGTTCGCTATCCGCGAGAAACACCCTACCGTCTTTGTGGGCGAATACGCCGTGCGGACGCTCTAAGCGAATGTCAGGCGGCGAGAGATTTGAGCCTTTAGAGGCGAGCGGCGCGGTCTGGCTCTTAGAGCCAGCGAACAGCGTGACTTCGCCCGTTTTGGGGAAGTATTTCAAGATGCGATTGTTCTCAGTGTCGGCGATTAGAACGTTGTCCTGACTGTCTACGCTGACGTGTTTGGGCCCATTGAGAGCGCCTAACGGAGAAGCCATTGGCAGGGGCTTCCCGATAACCGTTCGGATTTTGCCATCGCGTGCGACGACTCGTAGCGCGTCGCCGCCCCGCTCTACAATGTAGAGGTTCCCCTTTGAATCGAGGGCGATAGCGCGGGGGTCTACAAGAGGAGATTCTAGAGCCGGGCTTCCCTCTTGCGGAACGCCCTGCTTGCCGTTTCCCGCTACGGTGGTTACAATTCCGCTTTTCAAATCGATGGCGCGAATACGGCGGTTATCGAGGTCGCAAGCGTAGAGTCGATTCGCTTTTGCATCTAGCGCGAGGCAGTAGATACTGCCGAACTTCGCCTTCGTCGCCAGTCCTCCATCTCCCGAAAAGCCCTCTTCGCCCGTACCCGCGATGGTGATAATGTGTTTGGTCTTCGCATCTATTTTGCGAATGCGGCGGTTGAAGGTGTCCGCAAGAAGTATGTCGCCGTTTGGCAGTACGAGTAGGTGGTGCGAGCCGTTTATCTGCGCGTTTATGGCGAGACCGCCGTCTCCTGAAAATCCCTTCACGCCTGTTCCCGCTACTGTCGTGACGATTCCTACCAAGCGATGCACCATCAAGACGCGCTCTCCGCCCTCCATCTCTGCGATGTAGAGGTTTCCCGCGCTGTCCATCCCGGTCGCGAAGGGCTGAATAAGTTTGGCTTGCGTCGCTAAAGCGCCGTCGCCCTCCGTACCGCCTCCCGCTATCACCTGAACGGTCTGAGCGCCTGAGAGGGCAGGGGAGAGCGCGAAGACAAGGAGCGCAACGATAAG
>CAIJLM010000174.1 GCA_903821495.1 uncultured Chthonomonas sp.
AGACCTTATCGGTATTTTAGGGCGCGACGGCGTGATGACCGATGAAGCCGAACTTCGCGCCTACGACTGCGACGCTTACGCCCCCGCAAAGCGCTACCCGGATGTCGTCGTCCTACCTAAAACGACGGAGCAGGTCTCGAAAATCGTTCGCCTCTGCAATCGCATGAAGGTTCCCTTTACGCCACGCGGAGCGGGTACGGGACTCTCCGGCGGGGCTACCGCTATTGCGGGCGGCATTATCATCGCTACGACGCGCATGAACCAGATTTTAGAGGCGGACATCGCCAACCAGAGGCTGACCGCTCAGGCGGGAGTCGTGAACGTCTATCTCACGAAAGCGGTTAAGAACAGAGGCTTGCACTACGCGCCCGACCCCTCTAGTCAGGGTGCGTGTACGGTGGGCGGCAACGTCGCGGAGAACAGCGGCGGCCCCCACACTCTCAAGTACGGCGTTACCACGAACCATATCACGGGCGTCACTATCGTCATGCCGGACGGGGAGATTCTGAAACTGGGCGGCAAGGCGGAAGACGCTAGCGGTTACGATTTGGTGGGGCTGGTGGTAGGCTCGGAGGGGACGATGGGCATTGTGACGGAGGTGACGACGCGCCTCACGCCCCTGCCTCAGTCGGTGCGTACCCTGCTGGCGATTTTCGAGACCGCCGACCAAGCCACGCAGACGGTCTCCGATATTATCGCGGAGGGTATCCTTCCCGCCGCGCTAGAGATGGTGGACACCTTCATCATCAAGGCGGTGGAGGATGCGTTTCATCTCGGCTTCCCGATGGATGCGGAGGCGGTGCTGATTATCGAGGTGGATGGTCTGGAGGTAGGGCTGGACGCGGAGGCGCGACACGCTACGGAAATCGCCATGCGGAACGGCGCGAGAGAGGTGCGGAGCGCGAAGACCGAACTGGAACGCGCCCTGCTCTGGAAAGCGCGTAAACAGGCGTTCGGGGCGTTGGGGCGGCTCGGCAAGTCTATGGTGACGCACGACGGCGTGATTCCGCGCACGAAACTGCCCGAAGTTCTGAAAGAGGTTCGCGCTATCGCCAATCGGCATGGGTTGGACGTGGGCAACGTCTTTCATGCGGGAGACGGCAACCTTCACCCGAACCTGATGTTCGACGAGAACGACCCGGAGCAGGTGAAGCGCGTGATGGACGCGGGACACGAAATCCTGAAACTGTGCGTGGACGTGGGCGGCTCGATAACGGGCGAACATGGCGTTGGCGTGGAGAAGATAGACGCGATAGCGTGGATGTTCTCGGAAGCCGACCTCGCCCTGATGGAGAAGATTAAGCGCGTTTTTAATCAGAACGAACTGTGCAATCCGGGCAAAGTCCTCCCAACGGCGAAACGGTGCTGGGAGGTGGACAACGGCGCGAAGATGGTCAGCGCGGCGCGGGGGGCGGCGGTTTAAGAGCACTTTATGTTAGATGTGAAGACGACTAGAAGGGATTATTTTGGGTGGACTTTCCATGAGCGACCCTATTTCTCGCTCATAACCCTATTGCCAGTCAAGAGTACACCCTGTTTTTTAATCCAGCCGGTTTCACCATTTACCATTAACACAGAATACCAATCGCCGTTCAATCCGGTAATGACTAGCGATTGGTCTTGTATTGCGTGTCCTAAGACTTTACCAGTCGTATCACGATATTTCATTATTGGAGATTCCAGTACTGTGACGACCCCTACTCGTCCCTCAAATGACCTGCCAATCTCATTCATTGTCAGCAATCGAATGCTTTGTTTGGGAATGATTCCTGTCTGCCCATTTGGAAGTATAACCACACAATTCGATGTGTCAACATCAGCGACCGCTACGTGTGCGCCCTCCCGAATCTCACGCACAACGCGACTGTTGTAGTCGTGAGTCTCCCGAACCCTAGCGGAGGGGGCAGTGACAACCGCCATATATTTTCCTAAATAGGGTAGAGA
>CAIJLM010000175.1 GCA_903821495.1 uncultured Chthonomonas sp.
CCTTCACAAAGGGGAGACTTGCAATGCTCTCGTTTCCGCCTACTTTTGAGGAACGCGGAAGCCTTGCAGTTTCGGCATTCGCCTCTCTCCGTTTCGGGGAGAGGTTGGAGAGGGGTTGCATTCGCCCTGCCCTTTGGGAAGGGGTAGGGTTGGGAAGGGGTGGCTGGGTCAGAGCGGAAACCTTGCAGTATGGATAGGGATGGGATGGGCGTAGAGAGCGCAATCGCTTCCGACTTCTATGTTCTACCTCAAACCGTAGGTTGAGTAGTTACAAAAAAAAGGGAGTCTTTTTGGTATTTCGGGGGATTTTTGGCAAAATTCAGCCCTGTAGGAGGCTCTACAGGGCTTTATGCGCGTTACCAGCGGGGATTATTGCGGAGGCGTTTCGCGGTGGAACTTGCGTCCGCCATAGAGACTATCCATATCACCCCGACGATGATGAGGAGCATAATTTGACTCCAGTCCATCTTGCCTTTGGGGACGGGGGCATGGGTTGCGCCATGATAGGCGTAGCAGGCGGCGATAAGCCCGAAAAAGAAGACACCCTTTATCGTCTCGCCGTTATATATCTGCCCTATTCCGGGAAACAGCCCTGAGAGTAGAGTCGCCGCCCAAGGGTTCTTAGCGACCTCTTCCGGGTCGTAGGAGGAGTAGTTCTCTTGCAGGGTGAGGAGGTCGGCGTACTTTCCTTCGGCGCTACTGCGCTTGGGGTCGGCTTCAAGGGCGCGTTTGTAGGCGGCGAGCGCCTCGTCGGTTCGCGCCACGCCCTGCAACACATCTCCCAAAAACTCTAGCGCCGCGCTGTCTTTCGGGGTGAGCGCCAGCGCCTGACGGCACTTCTCTTCCGCCTCGCCAAACCGCTCTCTACGGCGCAACAGACTCGCATCGCGAAGCAGGGTCTCCGCGTCGCGCTTCTCCTGCATGGTAGACTCGCGAAAGGCGGGGAGGTCTCTCATCGCGACGTTGACACGCTCCACCTTCGCCGCCGTTTTTTTCGCCATCATCTCCGCCGCAAACACCTGAAGTTCGTCCGCAGAGGTTCGCTTTTTGCTTTTAGGCGTGGAGAGAGAGGGCAGTGGAGTCGATTTCATGGGCGGAAGGACGGGCTTGGGCGCTTTGAGGGGTTCCGTTGGCTCGGAGGTTGCGGAGGAGGCGTTCAAAAGTTGGCGTATCTCTACCGCCGACATTCCCATCTGCGTTAGGTCGCGCTCTAGTTCGCGCCGACGCTCCGCGTCTTTCAGAAGAGCGTCCGCCGAAGCGCCGACAAGGGGAGCGGGAGGAGTGTAGTTCTCCTCCTCTTCCGTATTGCGAGAGCTATTCTGTTGCGCCATAGACTTTCCTCTCTCTGTTATAGGCTCTACGCCGCGAGAATCTGTTTGCGCTCAACGGGAGTGTATGTGAAAATCATGTTGATATTCTTCGCCTCCTCCTCGAATTTCTCGCGCAAAAAGTCGTAAACCATGCGCTGGCGCTCCAGGAAAGAGATCCCCTGAAACCCCTCCCAGGTGAGATGCCCATTAAAATAGTCTTCAGTCTCTTCAAACTCAATCTCCACCGTTGCATTCTCGAAATGAGAGAGTAACGCTTCTATAATGTCTTCCGCTTCCATCGTTCCACTCCTTCCGCGATGACTATATCTGCGAGTTCAAGCATCCGCCCGCTACTCGCCTTTACACGGTCTCCACGTATATTGCCGTCAAGGTTTGTGTTATGTAGATACGTATCCAGCATTTTGCTTGTATAGTAGCGTTGGTTCGCTCGCCAGCGCAGGTTTACCTCTAAAAGTGCAGACGCAATCTTGTTCTGCCTATTTTCGGAAACTTTAAGGAGTGGGCGGGCTTTCTTTGCCCAATACTCTATGCTATGACTGCTATCGAAAGGCTCGCCATCCTTTACGCTCACCGCACGTAGCATCGCCTCCACCGCCACTCCCGCAAAATAGTGCGCGGCGAAGTGTTCGCCTTGCGCCCTAAGAGAGACGGCTCTCTTTAGGTGTTCCTGAGCGGCGTTGTAGTAGGCGCGAGAGGTGAACTTTACTTCCGCCACAATTTCGTCCCCTATCAGTCTTCCAAGTCGCGAATATAGACGGTTCGCGCCGAGAGGTCTTCCGGCGTAAAGTCAAGCGGCAACTGCTCTGCGTCTTTCCAGAACTCTTCGAGTTGGTAGTATTCGCGTTGCTCTTCCGCCATGACATGAACAATCACATCGCCATAGTCCAGAAGAATCCAGCCCGCCTCTCGGAAGCCCTCCATACGCAGTTTACGCATCCCGTTTTCACGCAGTTTCTCCTCAATTTTGTCGGCGATACCGCGAATCTGAATGCTAGAGCTACCCGTGCAAATCAAAAAGAAGTCGGCGATAGTGGTGAGTGGGCGCAAATCGAGCGCGATGATATTCGTCGCTTTCATTGTGTCGGCGACATTCGCCATGAGGCGCACGCGATCTTCCGAGGTGAAACCCTCCGGCTCGTCCTCATCATCCTCATCGTCGTCGCCATCGTCATTGGTATAGACGGTCTCCCAACCCTGTATTTCGTCAACCTCTTCAAACTCTTCTTGCAAAATCTCTTCGTCAGTCAATGTATCCTACTTTCCTAAGTCCGCCCGTAGTTATGGGCGGTAGAGTCCCTCGGCATGAATCGTTTCCAGAACCGTAGGGGGGGTTAGATAGCGAATGCTTAACCCGTTGCGAACCCGTTCCCGCAGTTCCGTCGAGGAGATGTCGAGGCGAGTCTCCGTTAAAAACGCTACGCGCTCCAGATAACGCGCAGGCAGTAGCCCTCTCAATGCGTTCAGGTCGTAGCCCGGTCTGGTGGCTACAAGAAACGTCGTCAACTCAATCACGTCTTCATGCCGATACCACGTCATAAATTCGGCGATTGTGTCCACTCCGGTAATATAAAAGAGTTCCGCAGTTGGGTGCGCGGCGTGCAACTCTATCAACGTGTCGTAGGCGTAAGCCTTGCCCTCTCGCCGTAGCTCCCTGTCTGAAATCTCAAAAAATGGGTTGTCCGCTATGGCGAGGGCTGTCATTTTGTAGCGATGTTGCGCGGACGTTACCTGCGCCTCCTCTTTGTGGGGCGGGTTGCCGTTTGGTAGAAACAGAACCTTGTCCAGCGCAAAACAGACCCGCGCCTCCTCAGCGATGAAGAGGTGTCCGTAGTGTATCGGGTCGAAGGTTCCGCCCATAACGCCCAGTCGCATCCTAGTAGCTCCAACTCCATGAAACGAGATGTATCCCCGTTTTGTCAATCTCAACGCCAGCCAGCGAAGTCTCCACGCTAAGGGCGAGGTAGCGATTCGCGGGGCGGCTGTCTGATATTACAAGCGACACGGGAATCTCGAATTGAATCTCCTTGCCTTCAAAGGATACCCTGATTCCTTGTCGTTTCAACGCCTCGGAATCGTTAGCGCGAAACAGTAATGAGGTCGGAGTTGATTCGCCATCTCCTATTATATGCCTCAAACGCAACTGATAGCGCACACGCGGGGAGGCGTTTTCCCGCATCTGCAGGTCAACGCGAAGCGTCTTTCCGTTGTCACGTATACTCACGGACTGAATGTCGCCCTCTCCGAACCGCGCCCTGGGGAAACTATCTGCGATAGGGTTCGCGACAACCTGCATAGGCTCCCAGGGATTAAAGGATACGGTACTATTCATTGGAAGGTCGCCGAAAAGTTCGTTACTGCAGGCGAACGAAAGCAGAAACGGCTTCGTCATCGCCACTTGCGTAGAGTGGGCGCGTATCGCCGCCTCTTTCGCCCTGCGCTCTTCTGGCGATATTGGAAACGAGAGCCATTCCGTATCCAGATAGCTCATCTCGGTTGGCGGGTTAAGGACGGCGGTCTCCAGGTTGGCAGACGTGACGGGCCAGTTCCCCCGATGCACAAGGTAGTAGAGCAGTCTAGCCTTCGTCGCCCACTCCTCCCTGCCCCCTACCCGTTGCATCTCCATAGCCAGCGTAACAAACGCAGAACTCGCGGTATGGTCTATATGGTCGTCGTCCGGGTGCGTCACTGTTATCAGGGTCGGCTTAAACTCGCGCAGGGCTTGTTGCACGTCTTTCAGAACCGATTCTCCGCAGTATATCGCGTTTGGCGTTTTCGCGTTCTTATAGGGCGAACGCAGACAACGGGTGTAGAGCGAAGTATAGGGGCGCTCCGGCTTCCAAAAGTCGTTCCACATCGGAGACAACCCTCTGTCCGGGTATCCCAGAAAAAATATCTCGCGCCTGTCCACCCCCAAACTGGTTAGCGCCTTTACCGACTCCTCCTGCCTCCGATACGCGAACCGCATAAAGTCGTTCGGCTCTACCCGTAAACGACGCTCTTGCCTCTGAACGGCGGTGCGAAACCCGTCTCCGTTCGTCATAGTGATAACGCGCACTGTTCCGCCCGCTTTCAGCGTCCGCTGAATCAGTCCCGCGCATCCAAGAATATCGTCGTCGCAGTGGGGCGCAAAAACGAGGAGGCGGGTATGGGAGGTCGGTGCAGGGAGTAAGGGTAGCTGTAGCTGGGCGGATTGGGCGTGGTAAAGGTCGCTTTGATGGGCGTAAAATCGTCGTCCGGCGTTCCCGATATAGGCGCAGACGAGGAGAGCGAACAGAGCCGACGCGCCAAACAGATAGAGCGCTTTTTTCGGGAGGCGAATTCGCGACACCCTAAACTCTCCTAAATCCAAACCAATAGCAGAAAGGACGCGCACAGCGTAAGCCATGCCCGCCCCTCAGCGAAACAGAGACCGCGTCAACACGTTTCAATAAAACGGAGCGAGAGGGATTCGAACCCTCGAGCGGGTTGCCCCGCTACACGATTTCCAATCGTGCTCCTTAGACCAACTCGGACATCACTCCACACAAAAAAGCCTAACCGTTCGCACGGGTTGTATTATAAGGGATTCAGGGGTATTTTGTCAAGGCTAACAGGATTTCTTGAAGATGTAGCGAACATATCTTTTAGGTTTACCCCGCACACTCTACCTATATGGGAGCATATCGCACTATGAAGAACACAACCCTCCTGCCCCGCGCCCTTGCGCTGGCGGCGTTTCTACTCGCCCTCCCCGCGTTCGCTAAAGCCGATGAGGGCATTGTGAAAGCCCCTTTTGGCGTTCTGCCAGATGGCAAGAAGGTGGATGTCTACACCCTCGCCAACAAGAACGGGCTTATCGCCAAAGTGATGACGTATGGCGCAACGCTCATTGAGCTACACGCCCCCGATAGAAAAGGACAACTCGCCGATGTGGTTCTCGGCTTCGATAACCTCTCCGCCTACGTAAAGGGGCACCCCTTCTTTGGCTCGACGGTGGGGCGCGTCGCCAACCGCATCGCGAAAGGACAGTTCACCCTCGAAGGCAAGTCCTACCAACTCGCAATCAACAACCCGCCGAATACGCTTCACGGCGGCAAGGTTGGCTTTGATAAAGTGGTCTGGTCTGCGAAAACGCAAAAGACCGCCGTGGGCCCCTCCCTCCTCCTCTCCTACACCAGCCCGAACGGCGAAGAGAACTTTCCGGGAACGCTCAAAGTCTCCGTCGCCTACACTCTGACCGAGGACAACACCCTCCGCATCGACTATCAGGCGACCACGAATAAGACCACGCTTATCAACCTTACGAACCACAGCTACTTCAATCTAGCGGGTAGAGGAACGGCGCTCGACCACACCGTGCGTATCAACGCCGAAAAGTACACACCTGTAGATGAAAACGTGATTCCTACAGGCAAGTTAGCCCCTGTTGAGGGAACAGCCTTCGACTTCCGCGTAGAACACCCTATCGGCGAACGGATGTCGCAAATCGGGAACCAACCAGAGGGCTACGACCACAACTACGTCCTTATCGGCAGGGCGAACGATTTGAAGTTCGCCGCAAAAGCCTCTGACCCCGCTTCGGGGCGCGTGTTGAAGGTCTGGACGACAGAGCCGGGAGTACAGTTCTACATCGGGAGTTTTCTGGATGGCACGCTGACAGGCAAGAACGGAAACGTCTACGAGGCGTATTCGGGCTTCTGCTTTGAGGCGCAACACTTCCCCGACGCTATTCACCACAAAAACTTTCCGAGCATCGTCCTGCGTCCGGGACAGACCTACCGCCAAAAGACGGTCTTCCAACTCTTGACGCAATAATAGACCTTCATGTCTGGTATACTAAAAGTATCCATAAGAATCTCTAGCCCCGCTAGAAGAGCGCAACTATCCGCCTATTTCATCGTCAAATAGAGTGGAGGGGTTTCACTTCTAGCGGCGCTCCTTGAGGGTAGGCGTATATTGAAGGCTTCCTCGGATAACTGGGTCGTTCGGCTCAATAAAGTCAGCCATAACTTCGGGGCGCGGCGCGTCTTCTCCCCTCTTGAAACCTCTTTTCAGAGCGGCGAGACGGGCGTAGTGACGGGTATCAACGGCTCAGGGAAAAGCACTCTCTTTCGCATTATCGCAGGGCTACTACAGCCCGCTGGCGGCTCTGTGGATATGTTGCATGGCGCGGAGAGCCTTGATGCGCTTGCCCGCCGCGCCCATATCGGCTACGTATCGCCCGACCTGACGCTCTATCGCGAACTGACAGGCGTGGAAAATCTACAGTTTTTTTCGGAACTTCAAGGCAGAGAACTCCGTAAAGCGGAACTAGCGGAACTGCTAACCGAGGTGGGCTTGAAAGGACGCGGGCGCGATTTGGTAGGCTCCTACTCCAGCGGTATGCGCCAACGATTGAAGTACGCTTTCGCCCTGCTAAACGCGCCGCCGATACTACTGCTGGACGAGCCGACCGCGAACCTTGACATTGCGGGTATGGAGATGGTAGAGCGCATTGTCGCAAGACAGCGCGAACATCCGCAGGGCGGAATCACGCTCATAGCGACCAACGAACCGCGTGAACTGGACTGGGGCGATAGGCTGATACGACTGGAGAGAGCGGAATGAGCAGTCAAACGATACCAACGCGCATGACACCCGATGAGTACCTCGAATGGGAGGTGGCTCAGGAAGGGCGGCACGAGTATATTGATGGCGAGATTCGCGCTATGTCCGGCGGGAGCATTGACCATAACCAGATTGTCACTAATCTCATCATGGAAGCGGGGAGCCTCCTTAAAAGCAGGAGATGCCGTATTCTAGCGCAGGGGCAACGCACGGAGGCGCAGAGCGGACTGAGTTACTTCTACCCCGATGTTCTGATAACCTGTAGCGCCCTAAAGGTAGGGAAGCAGTCCTCAGTCCTCAACCCTACAGCTATTTTTGAGGTTCTCTCTCCCTCTACGCAGAGGTATGACCGCTATATTAAGTTTGAGCGGTATCAAGAGATAGAGAGTCTGCAAGAGTATTTTCTGGTGCATCAAAATAGCGCAAAGATTGAAGCGTATCGCCGAAGCGAAGAGGGAGCGTGGGATGTCAATGCGTGCGTGATATACGTGGGGCTAGGAACTACCCTCGTTTTGGAGAGCCTCGGCGTAAAGATACCGCTCAGTGATATTTACTATCTGGTAGACCTGCCTGAAACGGAAGAGCCGTCCATAGAAGACATCCCGGAAGAGTAGCATGACAGCAGGAGAGAGCGGAATGAGCAGTCAAACAATACCAACGCGTGTGACTCTTGATGAGTACCTCGAATGGGAGGCGACTCAGGAAGGACGTAACGAATACATTGATGGCGAGATTCGCGCCATGTCTGGGGCGAGCCTAGACCATAACCGTATTGTGGTCAATATCACACGTGAAACCAGCATCTCCCTACAAGAGTCTCCTTGCGAGAGTTTCACCACTTCTCAAAAAGTGCAAACTAAAGCGGGATTATCTGTCTTCTACCCTGATGTCCTTATCGTCTGCGAAGACCTACAGGAGGGTAAAGGAAATACTATCCTCAACCCCATCGCTATTTTCGAGGTTCTGTCCCCCTCTACAGGGCGGTACGACCGCTATGTTAAGTTCGAGCGGTATCGAACTATAGAGAACCTGCAAGAGTATTTTTTAGTGCATCAGAACAAAGCGAAGATTGAGGCATACCGCCGAAGCGCTGACGGGACATGGGATATTAGCGTCTATATGGTCTATGTGGGCTTAAACACTAGCCTCACGGTGGAGAGCGTCGGCATAAAAATACCGCTCCGTATGATTTACCGCAGAGTGAAGATTAACGATGTAGAGCCGCCCGCCGACGAAATCTCGGAAGAGCCGCATGACTAATATCACATGGTATCGCGCCGCCTACGCCCTCTTCAAAAAAGACCTACGGGCGGAGTTCCGCACAAAGACCGCGCTCAGTTCGCTAGGAGTGTTCAGCCTCTCCGCGCTCATGGTTCTCGCCTTCGCGACTTCGACGCTGAAACAGATTACTTACCTAGATAACGTGAGCGGAACCGTACAGTTCGCATGGAAGTCGGCGAGCAAGTTCGGAATTTTGTGGGTCATCTTCTTTTTTGCGGCGTTTAGCGGGCTAGGGCACTCCTTCGTCCACGAAGAGGAGGGGGGGACTACCACCGCGCTACGCCTCCGAATGTCGCCGGAAGCGGTCTATGTCGGAAAGTTGGCGCTCAACTTCGTCATCATCTTTTCGGTAGCCGTCTTCGTGACACCGCTCTATATGCTTGTGACGGACTTGCCGATAGGGGTTCCGTTTCTGTTTATACTTGTGATGATTAGCGGGTGCTTGGGGCTGTCGGCGGCGGCGACAGTCGTGGCGGCTATCTCGGCGAAGGCGCAGAACAAGGGCGCTCTGTTCCCTGCGCTGGGGCTACCGCTGATTATAGTCTTTCTTCTGCTTTTGATGAGCGCGGGCGGTACGCTATTTTCGGAGGTCGCGGAGATGCGGAACCCGCTACGCGACATCGGGGGGCTGTTCAGTTTCGCTATCCTCCTGATAACGGTCTCCGCGCTCGTATTTCGATATATATGGGAAGAGTGAGCATAGGTTCTGATTTCAAAGGAGAGCTAACGTTATGCCGCCCGCTCCTATTATAACGACGCTTCGTTCAGGCGATACTGCTAAACAGTATCCCTTTACCATCGCCATTATCGCTAATCCGATACTGGAAGCGCCATGGCGTTCCGATAGGTTCATTGAGGATGCTATCGTCTACAATAAGCAGGCGTTTGATGATGCCGCCAACTACATAAACGTCTCGTTGTTTGGAGGGTTGCCCGGTCAAAAAGAGGAACTGCTTGGCAATTCTAGCGTCTCCAGCGCGGAGATTCGGGTTGTGTCTCTGTTTTTGCACAGAACTACCTGTAAATAGCGCAAATTCGCTCGTCGCGCAAGATAGCGTTAGCGATATGCTTATCGCTCGCCGAGACCATTTTCAGCCTTTTTTTGACGCGCAGGGCTTTTCGCGGATGTCGCTTACGCCGTCTCAATGTCAGAGACGCATAAGAGAGCCTGCGCATGGTACACATCCGACGACGACACGCGCGCTGGCGTTCCCTTTACGTTGGACGGAGTTTCGTTCGCACACCGTCACAGGAGTCTCGTTCTCGGCGCAGTGGCGATACATACGACGAGTGAGTCGCTGACAGCGGTGCATGAGTTTGGGCACGCTCTTTCCAGTTATACTAACGGAACTATCACGGATTTATATCTGGATAGTCCCGAAGCGCTCAACAATAGGCGAGGTCGCCCTATCCCCAAAGCGCCCGCGCCATTCAGGGTGTATAATGGCATTACTATAGGCATTGATAGAACCCGCGACGGGTTAGGCTACCCAGAAGATTGGCAATCGTATCATGCAGAACTCAACGCGCCCGCATTTCCCGCGATTATGGATAACTACTGGCAAGCCCCGCACGGCGCGTCGATAGCGTGTGAACACGATACGATTACGCGCCAATTCCTGTTAGACCGCATCCGCGCCAAGATGAGCCGATAAGGGAAGGAGGGTAACTTTGGAACCGTTGAAGCCGAAAATCAAACAGCGATTGTTGAGTAGTCCACAGACATCCCCACAGGATGTTGAGGAGTACGAGAGTCTGCTTTCACTACGCTTCACCATAGACCCGAGTCTGCCTGAATCGGCGGATATTGTAGCGGCTTCGGAGGAGCGGTTAAAGACTCTATATCAAAAACTCTATCCGAGCGCAGATAGCGAAACGCTTGAAAGTCGCAACCAAAGGAGTGCATCCTCTGTAAAACGCTTGGCGGCGGGTTGACACGTTTTTTAAGCGAAATTGTATCGGGAGCGTAGCGTCATGAGAAAAAACCAAGGGGGAAAACGCAACTATTCGGGCTTCACGGTGAAGGAAGCCATGCTGTTGATACCCGCAGGGCAGTTCCTTATGTGGCGACTTAACGCGCCTGAGCGTCCGCCGAGCGATAGGTTGAACGCCCTCCTACATAATCGAGATTCCTTCGACCTAGAGAACTCGGAGTTAGCTAAGACGCTACTGATTGATGCGTTGTTATGGGAGATAGTTCCACTCCACCCTAACCTGAAAGTCTGGAAATCCGCACCTTTAGAGACCGATATGCTAACCGGAACGGCGGACTACCTGATAAGCCCGAAACTAGCGTATATCACCACGCCCCTCTTGGGAGTGGCGGAAGCGAAGAGAGATGACTTCGTGCAGGGGCGGGCGCAGTGCGTATCGGAGATGGTCGCGTGTCAGTGGAACAATCGCAAGGAGAGCCTTGTGATAGATGTTTATGGCATTGTCAGCAACGGGCAGGGTTGGCAGTTCTACAAACTCACTCCCGCTGGAGAGGTTTTTGAGACCGACCTCTACGTCACAAACGACCTGCCGAAACTGCTTGGCGTGCTTGATTATGTGTGCGGCGAGTGCGCGAAGAATGTCCCCTGACCTGTCTTCGCGGCGCCCCGAAAGCGACGAAGGGATTTTTTATCTATGGCGCAAGTGACGCAAACAAACAGAGAAGCCTCCACCGCCTCTATACAGGGCTTGGGCTGGAAGTATTTCACAGGCTTGATTTTGGCTTACGTATGCTACGGCGGATTCTTTGTAGCGAAGAGCGGAGTGGGGTTTGCAGGCAATGGCGACGTAGTTCGCATCGTCTTCTTCCATGTGCCTATCGCCGTCCTCTCCTACGTAGTGTATGTAGTGGCGTGGGTCTACGCCTTCCGCTATCTCAAAGCGCCGCAACGTCTCGACCTTGACCGAAAGTCGGGTGTAGCGATGGAGATAGGCTTCCTCTTCTGCATACTCGCAACGATAACAGGAAGCATCTTCGCGGGGGCGCAGTGGGGAAACTACTGGAACTGGGACTCGCGAGAGACCTCTATCGTCATCATGCTCCTGCTCTATGGCGCGTATCTGGCGCTACGGGGCGCGATTGAAGACCCGGTAAAACGCGGGAGGTTGGCGGCGGTCTATGTGTTGATAGCCATTGTTCCCGCGACCTTCCTTATCTGGGTAGCCCCGCGCATAACGGATAGCCTGCACCCGCAAGCCGTTCTCGTGCGCCCCAAAAACACGAGTATGGACTACAAAATGGTACTCTATCCCGCTTTTATCGGCTTTACCATGCTCTTTATCTGGATGTTCCAACTACGGGTTCGCCTTGTGGAACTGACCGAGCGAAGACGCGCTAGAAGGACAGCATAGCCTTATGGGCACACTTGGTTTTGTGATGGCAGTCACTTTAATAATCTGGCTAGGCATTTTCGCCTACCTTCTCACTATAGACCGCGCCCTGCGTCGATTAGAACGCGCAGAGCAGGAGAACGACGAACTATGAAGACCGCATACATTATCGCCGCGTTGGTGATTAGCATCGCTGTTGGCTTTACGATGTGGGCGTTTAGTAGCGCCATGACCCCCTACGTCACCATTTCGCAAGCCCGTAAACTTGGGACAGCGGTTCAGGTGCGCGGAAAAATTATCCGCGATACGACCCATGTTCCACAGTACGACATACAGGAGAAGGCGCTTCGCTTCTGGATAGAGGACGCGAACAAAGACCGCATTGAGGTTATCTACAAAGGCGCGAAACCCGAAGCCTTCGATACCGCCCCCGAAACGGCGGCGCGTGGCGTGATTCGCGACGCGAAACTCTATTCGGATAACCTCGTGGTCAAATGCCCGTCTAAGTACGAGGGGAATGAGAATCCCTACGATAAGAAGGCGGCGGGCAAAGTATGAACCCGCCAGAGCCAGCGATAAAATATCTCCACCACCTACCCGGCGATACGCTCTTCGGACTCTCGGTTCTCTGCGCCCTGCTCACTGTTATCGGCTACATCGGCGCATTACGAAATCCCGACAGCCGCGTGATGAAGGCGCTGGGGCGATTCGGGTATGTAGGCTCCGCGCTGTTTTTCATTGCGGCGTTCGGCTACCTCTGCTCCCTTATGTACCGGCACAGTTACGCCTTCAAATATGTCTTCGAGCATACCGGAAACGACATTACGTTCTGGTGGTTCCGCCTTGCGGCTACGTGGTCGGGGCAGGAGGGTAGTTTCGCGCTGTGGGGGGTATGGACGGCGCTCATCGGCTTCGTAGTCATGGCGAAGGCGGGCAAATACGAAGCCCGCGTCATGCCGTTCTATGTCTCGGTTATCGGCTTTTTGGCGGCGATTCTGCTCAAAGAGAGTCCCTTTCAGGTCATTCCTCCCCCCTCCGCCGAGATTCTCAGAGCGACTCCCGATATTGTCTACCCCTTCGCCGAGGGCATGGGGCTGAACCCCTCCCTCCAAAACTACTGGATGACGATACACCCCCCTACCATCTTCTTTGGGTTCGCGTCCCTGACCGTGCCCTTTGTCTACGCCATCGCCGCGCTCATCTGGAAGGACTACGAGCGATGGGTAGCCCGCGTTATGCCTTATGCCCTCCTCTCTACAGCGAGTCTGGGGCTAGGGCTGTTTATGGGCGGCTACTGGGCGTATGAGACGCTAGGGTGGCACGGTTTCTGGGCGTGGGACCCGGTGGAGAACGCCTCGTTCTTCCCTTGGCTTGCGGTTCTTGCGCTGGTGCATGGCTTGGTAGTGCAGAAGAGTCGGGGCGGAATGGCGCGAACTAACGTCTTTTTGGGGCTTCTCGCGTTTAACCTGTTTTTGGGCGGCACGTTCCTAACGCGCTCCGGTGTGTTGGCGCAAGAGGATGCCAACGGAATGTCCCTCTCCGTTCACGCCTTCGCGAATATGGAGAGTACGGCGCTCAAAATTTTAGTGGTGATGCTGGCATTCTACATTTTTGGCTCGGTAGGGCTGTTTTTGGCGCGGCTACGCACTATCCCCGTCCGCAAAACGACGGGCGAAACCGCTCTTTCACGCGATCTAGCCCTCTTCGTCGCTATCCTGATGATGATAGTAGCCTGCGCCGTCATCGTGTTCGGTACAACGACTCCCCTCCTACTCCACTGGGCGCACAGACCGCCGTGGCAACCGGACGCCGCCTTCTACAACAAGGTGATGCTTCCTCTCGCCATGCTTACCTCTCTCTCGCTCGGTATAGTTCCGTGGCTGGCTTGGAAGAAGACCAACTCGCAGGTGTTCCTCAAGAAACTGCTTATACCCTGGTTTCTCATGCTGATATTCGGCTTCTTCATGGTCTTCTGGGTGCAACACGCGCAACAGAGCCTTGAAGCGGTATTCGATAGCACAGACCCCTCTCAGACAAGCACTCTCTCCTCGTGGCTAAATAGCCGCTCGGTACAGCGTCTTGCGGTGGTCGCGTTGTCGGCTCTCGCCTTCTTCGCCGCGCTCTCAAACGCTATGCTTGGCTACCGCGTGGTGCGAGCGAAACCGCTCTCAGCGGGAGGGTGGATAGCGCACGTCGGTATGGGGCTACTGATACTCGGCGTTATCGTCACGAATACCTACGAGCGCACAGTGCGCCTAAACGTTTTTGAGGGCGGCGAACCCGCAAACGCATTCGGCTACAAAATCGGCTTCGAGAAGATGACGGGCGAACTGTTCAAAGAGCGCCCGATGAACCCCGACTACGATAGAAATAACACGGTGCGCCTCCGCGTCACGCCTCCAAACGCCGCCGCGAACTCAGACGGGACTAAGACCTTCACCGTAGAGCCGCGCTGGTTCGTACACAACCGCCATCGCGCCGCCGAGTCGGAGTATAAGCGGATGGTCTGGCCCCACATCCATAAGTTTCCGCTTCACGACCTGTATGTGAGCCTTGCCAACGAACCACGCTACGTCTATCAGGGTGAAGCCGCCGAGTCCGAAGGAATGACCTTTGAACTAAAAGAGAAGAAGGTTTTAGGTCCCTACACAGTGGGCTACTTTGAAAACTTCGGAGAGCCGGGCAAGTTCATGGGGGCGCACTTCGTACTCGTGGGAGCGGACAAGAAGGTGATTGAGGCGAAACCGCTTATTGAGATGGGGCAGGGCGCAGAGGGCATGAGCATGACCCCGCGTAACATAGGCATACCGGAGCTGACGGACAAAGAGGGCGTTCCGGGAGTTATCCAGTTAGTGCGCCTCGACCCTGCGACGAAGGCGGCTACCGTACACATCAACCTGCCGGAGTATCAGGGGCGCTGGCTGATTCCTCTCGAAGTGACCTACAAGCCCTGGATAAACATCGTATGGCTCGGCGTAATTATCGCTGTGCTAGGCACGCTTCTCGCAATGGTTCGCAGAGCGCTAGAGGTGCGGAAGTCATCGGATGGAGAAATCCCGGATAGACCAAAACTAGAGGTGTGGGAAGCGCCGGAAGAGGGTTCTCCCAAACCGGAACTGGTTTTGGGACACGAATTCTCCGCGAATACGCCCCCGCAACCCTCTAAGAAGAGACCGCGTCCGCAAGCGGAGTAGCGGAAACGTCCCTACCCCTCTCTAAAAATCCCTCGCCCACCTAATGGGCGAGGGATTTTTTTCACAGAACGCTTTTGCCCTGCTCACCCTGATTTGAGTAGTTACGCCATAAACAGCCTTTGGAAGAACCAAAACCCTCCCGCGAGAATCACAAAAACGGACGCAGAGGCGACGAACTTGCGAGAGACCCCTTCGTTGTATCGCTTCAACATAGCGAGAAGTGGAGCGACGGTCACTACAATGCACATCTGTCCGCACTCCACGCCAAGATTAAAGGAGAGGAGAGACCAACCTAGCGCCTGACGCGGCAAATCCAACTCCTTGAGTACGCTAGCGAACCCAAAGCCGTGAATAAAGCCGAACCCAAAGGCGAAGAGCAGACGATAGTCTCTCTTCTCTACGCCGAAAAACAGGCTATGCACCCCCACAAAGACGATGCTGAGGGCAATCATCGGCTCGATAAAGCGCGACGAGGGGCTGAGGATATTCAGCGTAGCGAGAGCCAGAGTAATGCTATGCGCGACTGTGAAGGCGGTCACTATCTTGAGCAGTTGGCGGAGAGAGCCGCCAAGTAGCATCAGCCCGATAATAAAGAGAATATGGTCGGGCCCAATAAAAATATGGTGTACCCCCTCCGCAAGAAACTGCCGCGCCACCTCCGCCACTCCCTGTCGGCTTCCCAAGAGATAGGTCAGCGCGTCGCTCTTCCCATTAGAGTCCTTGCACAATAGGCTTGTACGCCATTTTGAACCATATTAACGATATTTGCCATGACAAAAATGCCTCGTGTCTGTACAAAGGCGTGTGTACGGGCTTTGTAGGGGCAAAAGATATGGCGAATCGGAGCAAAATCAGGGTGTCTTATTGTGCAAGGACTCTACTGGTTTCTTTCTCCTTTTGTAGAAAGTGGGAGGTGATGACTGCGAGAAAGGTTATTTTCGCAGTTGGAAATGTTCCAGTGATAGATACCGAGCGAGGAAAGAGCGGTGATTGTGGAAAAGGTCACAGGAATCCTGTGACCTTTTCCACTCTTGTTGCTTTAGTGAGGTTAATTGGGCAGGTTTAGCCTATTTCAACCCAAAAATAAGCCGAGCGAAAAGAGGGCGGTTCTGCGCCACGATACGGTAGGCTATCTCTACAAACCATATCATCGGAGGTAGCGCAAGCAGACGCGCAAACCAGCCCCACCCGATTCGCTCTAATATGAACAGCGAGGCTCTACCGGCGCGAAGGGTCTTGCCATCGGCGGTGATGACGTGGGCGGCGCGTTCACAGGCGGCGGTGAGTTCGGGAGTCATGGGCGGGGAGGGGGCGGACTGATAGGGGGAGTCTGTAAAAAGCCCCTGCCTATCCTTACCGCGAATAATCAGTATCGTGCGCCGACAAAATTCGCAGTCGCCATCCCACAAAATGAGGTGTTTCTCCATCGCATCGCCCTCCTAATACCATAGAAAACCGCGAAACAGTAAACGGAGGGCGTTTAATCCCTATAACCGCCTTCCACTCTAGTCCCCCCTCGCCCAAAATTGGGAGAGGGGACGGGGGTGAGGGCTTCTCTACTTCGCGACGCTGTCGCCTTCCTTCAGAGTGAGATAGCGGTCAACCGCTACGCCCTTGTAGGTGTTCGTCGCCCCGCTAGTCCATTTTACCGTAACATCGGCGGCAGTCGCTCTGCCTAGCCCGACATGGACGCGCACATCCGAAGCGGACATATACGAGCCGTCTGTTTTGCAGTAGCGCGTAAGTTTCCGCCCCTCCGCAGTCACGATAACTTTCGCGCCGATAGCGTCGCGGTTACTCTTCGTTCCTACCAGTCTCAAGCCGAGCCAGTGTCCGCTACTCTTCACGCGGTTATGCAGAAGAATCGGCTCTCCTTCGCTATCCACAATCAGCATATCCATCTTGCCATCGTTGTCAAAGTCGCCTACCGCCAGACCGCGCCCGACGATTTTCTTCTGGAAGAACGAACCCAGTTGCGCTCCCGCGTCTGTAAACTTTGTCCCGCCCTCGTTATGCAAAAGCTGCGCGGGTTGCTGATAGACTGAGTTCTGCACATCTTTAATGTTGTCTTGAACGTGTCCGTTTGCGAAAACGAGGTCGAGCCAACCGTCGTTGTCGTAGTCAATCCACTTCACGCCAAAAGCCACGTAGGGGCGAGTCGCGCCCGCTACGCCGAGTTCTATAGAGCGCTCCTCGAAGATGCCGCCGCCGATGTTGTGGTAGATGGATTTTGGCTCCTGCTCGAAGGTGGCGACAACAAGGTCGGGCTTTCCATCGTTATCGTAGTCGCCCCAGTCGATGCCCATGCCGCCATGCACAGCGCTCTCGCGGTCATAGGCGATGTTCGCGCTCACGCCTGCGCTGGTGAATTTGCCATTGCGATTGAGAAGCAGGTCGCCCGCCATCTCGTCGTTTGCAATGGCGATGCTAGGTCGCCCTGAGTCGTCGAAGTCGAGAGCCGCAACGCCTAGCGCTTTGCCGCTCACGCCCGTCGCGCCCGCCTTCTCGGTGATTTCGGTAAATTTGCCCGCGCCGTCGTTGTGATAGAGAACGCCCTTTTCAGGCGCATAGAGGCGGGGCCCGCACGAACTCATCTTGCCTCCAAAATCGCAGAGTTGGGGCTTCACGTCGGGTCCGAAAATCACATAGTTTCCAATGTAGAGGTCGAGTTTACCGTCGTTGTCAATGTCGGTGAAGGCGGCGGAGCTGCCCCAGGGTTGCGCCTTGATACCCGATAGCGCCGTCACATCTGAAAATCGCTTTCCTCCCTCATTGTGGAGTAGCGCCCCGCCCCGATAGGCGGTCAGGTAGACATCGGGAAAGCCGTCGTTGTCGTAGTCGCCCGTAGCGCATCCCAGAAAGTCGCCCTTGAGCGCGTCCAAGCCCGCTTCCGCTGTAACATCCTTAAACTTGCCCTTGCCATCTCCCTGATAGAGCGCAAGTTTGGGACCAACCAGTAGAATGTCGAGGTTGCCGTCCTGATTGTAGTCGAGAAAAGCGACTCCGTTCCCAATCGTCTGGAGAATGGTGTGCGGGCGCACTCCCTTAATCTCCCACTTATACTGAATCCCCGCCTCGCGTGTCACGTCCGCCATCTGGTCGTTTGCAGAGGAGACGGGCGCGGGAGGCGCGGCGACCTGCGCGGGAGGCTTAGGCGTTTTACCGCCCCCGCAACCCGCCAAAAGAGCGGCGAGAAAGAGCAGGTATGAGAGTTTGAACGAGGAGACGTGCTTAGTGAACATAAAATAGAACCCTTTAGTGCGAGATAGAGGTGCCGTTTCGGAGAGCCGTCACGCCGCGCCGCGCCTCTTTGGGGTGGGTCAGTAACATATACGCCATATCGTAGTGCGTTTTCGCCTTCTCCGTCTCTTTGCCCTGTTCATACAGTTTCGCGACTTCGAGGTGCATCTTGCGGTCTGTAGGGTTGCGGTTTATCTGGTCTTCGAGATAGGTTGTGCGCTGAACGTAGTCGGAGAGGGCTTTCGCCGATTTTTGAACGCGCTCGGCATCCTTTTTGTTCCCCGTCTTGTTGTAGGCGAGAGCGAGGGAGAGGGTGGCGTTTACGTTGTACTCATCGAGGCGTAGAGCCTCCTCAAGATAGCGAATCGCGTCACGCGCATTGCCTCGCGAAAGTAGAAGCCTACCTAAACGCGCCTGCGTCGCAGAGACTCTCGGCTCTATTTTCAGCGATTCGCGCAGTTGCGTCTCCGCCTCCGCCTCGCGTTCCGGCGTGGGCTTATTGTCCAGAAGAATAAGAGCGAAAAGGTAGCGGGTTCGCGCCTCCATCGGAGCCTCTTTCACCCTCTGCCGCAGAACCGCCTCCGCCTCTTCCATACGGAAATTGGAGCGAAGCGCGTTCGAGTAGTCGCCATAAAAATCGGTGCGCTTAGGGTCGAGTTTATGCGCCTTATCAAAGCCTTCTAGGGCTTTATCGAGTCGGAGTTTCTGGTTATAGTAGGCGCGACCATAGCCTATCCACGCCTCCGCCGAGTTGGGGTCTTGCTTCACGGCGCGTTCAAAAGCGTCTATCCCTACCGCTATCAGCTGCTTCTCCACCGCGACGTTGCCAGCGGCGAGGAGGGCGGGTAGCCAGTCGGGGCGGGCTTTGAGCGCGGCGATGTAGAGGAGACCCGCTTCGGCGAGATTGCCCTGCTCTTCCAGAGTTTTACCGAGAGCGTAGTTGGTTTCAGGCGATTTCGAGTCGAGAGCGAGCGCCTGCCTGAGAGTTTTCTCCGCCTCTGGGAAGCGACGGTTAGCGAGTAGCGCTTCACCCCATAGTCGCTGGATAAGCGGGTCTTGCGGACGCTCTTTCGCCAACTTCTCGCGGGTGGCGTAGCCGCTTTTGAGGGGTTCGCGTCTGCCTTGCGACTCTACGTAGCCGTTCAGGAAACTGCCCTTTGTACGCTCGGCGATGATAGGCTCTACTCCGCCCGGACAGACGGTCTCAGCGAGTGACACAGGAGTCGCTTTTTTGACGAGTTTGGAGACGCGGTCTATCGCCGCTTGGAGTTGCGGGGCGATTTCCGGGTGGCGCTTGATGCCGAACTGTAGCGCGGCGAAGGCGCGTTTGCCCTGCCCCGTCGCCGCTTCGGAAGCCGCCCACGCAAGGTATACCTGCGGGTCGGTTTCGTTGGCTTCGGCGGCGCGGGAGAAGGCTTCGGCGGCGAGGGCGTAGTCACCTGCGGAGGCTAATCGCGCCGCAAAAAGGGAGATGAGGCGCGGGTTCGCCGGGTCTTTCACAAGAAGCGCTTGGAGTTCGGGAAGGGTGGCTTCGCGTATCTGAGTGGCGTAGCGCGCGGGAACGAGCAGGAACGTATTTACGCAGAGCGCTACTCCAACCAGAAGAAGAAGGATGGCTAAAATCCCGTTAGGTCTGCGGCGTGCAGGCTTGGGGGCTGTGGTATCCGCAGTAGAGTTTTTTTTACGTGACATTGCGAAGCCTTATATAATAGTGATGAGGGTAGGTACATTATACCCTACGTTACGCGCCGCCTCTCGCTCGCGTTCCTAAGGTAAGAGTACAGGTAACTACTGAGGCTAGGGTTTGAGATAGAGAACCTGGAAGTTGAGAGCGATTACGCTCTCTACGCCCACCTCATCTCTACCTGTACTGCAAGCCTTATCGCACTCCTCAAAGCCACCCCATCCCAACCCTTGCCCCTTCACAAGGGGAAGGGCGAATGC